>DATBAY010000245.1:0-10002 GCA_036271295.1 Lacipirellulaceae bacterium
CACCGCGTGCGGAGTTCGCCAATCTGTTTCAGCCGTGGTAAAACAAAGACGGACAGACGTTCTCTTTTTAGGAGCTTCCGATGCGTACGCTTTCGATGGTCGCCGCGCTGTGTTGCATCGGTGCCGCACTTCACGCTGCCGAGCGGCCCAACGTGCTTTTAATCTGCATCGACGATCTGAAACCGATGCTCAATTGCTATGGCGATGCGACCGTGAAGTCTCCCAATATCGACGCGCTCGCCAATCGCGGGGTGATGTTTAAGTGTGCTTACGCCAACCAGGCAGTGTGCGCACCGTCTCGTAACGCACTTCTCACCGGATTTCGCTCGACCACGCTCGGCATCTATGATCTTGCGACCAATTTTCGCTACAGCAAGCCGGACGCCGTGACGCTGCCTCAGTATTTCAAGCAGAACGGCTATCGCAGCGAGGGGCTGGGGAAGGTTTTTCACTATGGGCATGGCAATCACGAAGACGACGCTTCTTGGAGCGTGCCGTTCTGGCGCTCGGAAGTCGTGAACTACGCGCTGCAAGAGCACGCCGATGCGAATAAGAATTCCCGCGAGGCCGCGCTATTCAACAATGTGAGCGGCGCAAAGGCCAAGGACATGGCCAAGGGCGTGGCTTACGAATCGGCCGATGTGCCGGATAACACGTATCCGGATGGCAAAACGGCCGACGAGGCCATCAAACGATTGGAAAACGCGACGAAAGACCAGAAAACGCCATTCTTTTTGGCAGTCGGATTCGTAAAGCCGCATTTGCCGTTTTGTGCGCCCAAAAAGTATTGGGATCTATACGATCCGGCCAGCTTCAAATTAGCGGAACGCAAAACGTTGCCCGACGGCGCGCCGCCATACGCCGGACACAATTGGCAGGAGCTCCGCAACTACGCCGGTATGCCGGATGAAGGCCCTGTGCCCGACGACGAAGCGCGGAAGCTGATCCACGGCTATCACGCGGCGGTAAGCTTCGTAGATGCGCAAGTTGGCCGCGTGATCGAAGCGCTCGAGAAGGATGGGCTCGCCAAGAATACGATCGTCATCTTGTGGGGCGATCACGGATGGCACCTCGGCGATCATGGACTGTGGTGCAAACACACGAATTTCGAAGAGGCGACACACATTCCGTTCATGATTTACGATCCCCGGGCGAAGAACGGGCACGGGACTTCGAATGCGCTCGTCGAATCCGTCGATCTTTACCCAACGCTGTGTAAGCTGGCGGGACTGCCCGTGCCGAGCGGACTGGACGGATCTAGTTTCGATCAAGTGCTCGCGGACCCAGCAGCACCGACGAAGGACTACATTCTTCACGCCTACCCACGCGGTGCGCGAATAGGTTCGGCAGTGCGGACTGCGCGGTACCGACTAGTCGAGTGGAAATTTCCCAGAGAAGACAGGTCGAAAGCGGTCTATGAACTGTACGACTATGTCGAGGATCCGGGCGAGAACAAAAACCTAATTAACGACAAACCGGAAGTCGCCGCCCAACTGAAAGCAATTCTCGCCAAGCAGCCGCCGGTGAAACCGCAAATTCATCCAAACGGCGTGCCCAAGCCGAATGCGGAAAAACAGAAAGCAGGAGCGGCGAAGAACGACCGTCGCCCAGAGTGGGAGGATGAAGACGCACCGAGTTAACGGCTGAATGCTTGCCTGCTCGTAGCCAGGCCGGCCGATAAAGGCCCTGTCTACGTCGCATTCGAGATGCAGGCCTTCGCGCAATCTAATAGGTGGCGATCGAATCCTTGTGCTGCCGCGAGCGAAAGGCCGATCGGTACCCCGTTCACTTCACAAAGCGGCATCGCAAGCTGCGGTAAACGTGCGACGCCTGCCACCGTGTTCAGCGCCGACGTTCGGAAGTAATAGTCGCTGCTGCGATCATACGCGCGCGAACCCTTGAGTGGCGCAATGCTCGGCGCCGCAGGCAGGCACAACAAATGGCCCGTCGCTAGTGCCACATTTACACGATGCGCGAAGTGCTCACGCAACGCTACCCACTCATTCATCCGAGTGCGGTCAAGTTTGCTCAAGTATTCAAACCCGGCGGTGGGCGACGGTCCAAATTCGGGTTTCGCCTCGGCAAACCAGCCGCCATGGCAACTCGTCATTTCAGAGCCCAGCAGCACGCGGTAAATCATCAGCCAACTATTGAGATCCCCTGCGCGCTCGTCCTTACAAAGCTCGACCAACGATATTTCGCGGACGCGATCACCAAACGCAGTTCGCACATAGCCGACGCCGACTTCCAATGCGCTTCGAGCCGCAGGATCAGCTAAGTCAAAAAGCTCGCGCACCAAATAAATCGCTGGACTGCCAACGTCCGCCGTCTGCCCTGGCTCATTCGGCAACAGCACGCTCGCGACACGATCGAGCACATCGAACTCGCGCGCAAAGAACCCGACCGTGTCGAACGTTGGCGCGAGCGGCAGCACCCCCGCCACCGAGATTCGATCGTGTGACGGCCGCAGGCCCCAAATGCCGCAATTGCTCGCCGGCACACGGACCGAGCCACCCGTATCGCTGCCGAAAGCGAAGTCCACCAGTCCACACGACACGGCTGACGCCGATCCGCTGGAAGACCCGCCAGGTATGCGATCGGGAGCCCCTGCATTGACAGGCGTACCGTAAAAATGATTTTCGCCGAGTAAGCTAAACGCGATTTCATCGGTGATCGTCTTCCCCTCACACTGCGCGCCCGCTTGCAGAACTTGCTCCACGCAAACGGCGGAAACGGATGCCGGCGGATGCGTTTCGAGCCACGTAGGGTTGCCAAAACCCGTACGACGATCGGCTACATCAATGATGTCCTTCACCGCAAACGTCAACCCATCGAGAGGCCCCGAACGCGTCGGCGGTAGCGTGAAGCGCTCGATGAACGCCCCCGATTGTTCAACGCTGAATGCAGGCATACTAAATCACCGCCGATCGGACTAGAGTACTCGCCGAAACTGATTGTCGCGCAGGCCGCCGCCAAATTCTGTCCGCTAAGATAAATCATTCAAACGCTTGCCGCCACTTGTGACCGGTTCGCGACCCGAATCTAATACATTCGACTAGCAAACTACCCACCCACTTTGAACGAGGGTTCTGCGATGTCCTCCCCGCGCTTTAAGCAACTTGTCGATGACATCAAAACGCACATAAAACAAGTTTCGCCAACTGAGGCAGCCGCCCAGCAGGCCGCTGGAGCCGTGCTGATCGACGTTCGCGAAGATTCGGACTTCGCCAAGCAACATGCCAAGGGCGCTACGCACCTCAGTAAAGGGATCGTCGAGTGGAAAATTGAAGAAACGATTCCAGACGTTACAAAGCCGATTGTGTGCTACTGTGGCGGCGGCTCGCGGTCGGCGCTGGTAGCCGACAACCTGCAAAAAATGGGCTATACCAACGTCGCTTCCATGGCCGGCGGGTTTCGCGCCTGGCAAGAAGCAGGTCTTCCCACGCAATCTTAAGATCGTGTGCCTTGCCGACGAATGGCGGTGTTCGCGTGAGCAGACCTGATTACCGTTACTTATTCGCGGTGATTTGCGTAGTGCTCGTAGCGCACACTTTTTCCTCAGTCGCAGTCGCGCAAGGCATCCGTTCGCCTTCAGCCGATCCGCCTAAGATTCCGATCGGCGCCGACGCTTTCACCCGGTGGGACCACTGGCCTTATCTTCGCGTAGGCGTCCGCTGCTACATGCGCAGCACGTTTGATCGCAGTGGCGGCAACGACAACGCGGACGCCGCCCACTTCATTCGCCAAGTTGACGATACGCACAATGTCGCTCTCGATGAACTCGGTCCCGGCATCCTGTGGTTCGCGCGTTACAACCATTGGCACGGGAGCCCGTGGCAGTTTCTTGTCGATGGCAAAGAGACTGTCGTCACCGAAACAAGTACGCGCGATCCTGTCCATCCGGCGAAGGATTCCATCTTCGAGCCCGCGAAGCTTTTTCCGGCCGGCCTCAACTACACCTGGGCGCAAACGAAGGGAGCGGACCTATCGTGGTCGTCCATACCCTTCGAGCACGATTTGCAAATCGCCTATGGCCACGCCCACTATGGCACCGGGTACTTCATTCTGTGGAAGATGCTCCCGGGAATGGATTGGTTATCTCGACCGCTCGAAAGCTGGCATAACTCGAACTCGATCCCGAATGAAGTAGTCGATCTCGTCGCGCGGTCGGGTACAGACATCGCCCCACGACTCGGTGATATCGATGAAGAGCAGGGCAGTGCATCGCTCGCAGCGACAAAGGCGAAACAGATTTGGCACTCCGCAGCCGGGCCGTCGATGATCCGACGAATCGCGTTCCGCGTGCCCGATAAATTTGCCGACGCATTCGCGGCCGCCCGGCTGCGGATTTTTTGGGACGATCGTACTGAACCCTCCGTCGACGCACCGCTCGGCTTGTTCTTCGGTGCTGGCTCGCTGCTGCGAGATCCGGATCAAGAATACATCGTGAAGTCATTCCCGATGACGATTCGACACGAAAACAGTCACTACCTCTTCGCAACCTATTTTCCGATGCCATTCCACCGCACCGCGCGAATCGAGCTGATCGAAACCGCGGGCAAGCCAATCACCGGCATCGAGTGGGAAGTGCGGCACGCTCCCTACACCGATCCACCAAATTGGGTCGGGCTGTTCCACGCTACTTACCGCGATTTCCCACATCCCGAGCGCGGTCGCGATCTCGAATTGCTCGACACGCGAAAAATGGAAGGCGGCGGCGATTGGTGCGGCCACATCGTCGGCACGACCTACACGTTCACCCGCACCGGTGAACTGCGGACGCTGGAAGGCGACCCGCGATTCTATCTCGATGACAGCCTCACGCCGCAAGGGCAGGGCACGGGCAGCGAGGAGTGGGGCGGCGGCGGCGACTACTGGGGCGGCGAACGCATGACGCTGCCTTTCGCCGGCCACCCGGTCGGCCGGCCCATCGGCAAAATGAAAACCGACGTCGATAAAATCCATTCCGCCTATCGTTTTCTGCTCAGCGATTTGATCCCCTTCGGCAAGAACGCGCGCTTCACGCTCGAACACGGCGGTACGAACGACAGCGATGAACACTACGAAACCGTCACTTATTGGTACGGCCTGCAAAGTGCCGCACTGCAGATGACCGACGAATTCGACGTCGGCAACCCGGCCAGCGAAAAGGATCACGATTACAAATCGCCCGACGTCTCGCCGCCCGAATCGCTTGCGAGCCGCCACGAAGTCGGCGTCGATCACATACCATCTAACGACGGCTCTAAAACCGAAATCGAGCTCGTACCAACGCTCACCGACGACGGCCGCCTCACGAAAACGCAGTCCGAGTTTACGATCCGCATTCGACCCGATGCGCTCGGCGTCATGCTTCGCCGCCGGTTAGACCTCGCGTATCCCAATCAAAAGGCCATCATCTATGTCGCCGACGCCTCTTCAAAAACCCCCGACTGGCAAGAAGCCGGCAGCTGGTACACCGCCGGCGGCAATACGGTGGTCTTCGGCGACCCGCGCATCGTTCCCGAGTCAAAGCGACCGCAGAGCGTGGAGTTAATGCCGCCGGTCCATATTCCGCAAACGTCCAATCGGCGTTGGCGCGACGACGAATTCTTGCTTCCGCCACGGCTTACTCGCGGGCATGATAAAATCCGAGTCCGTTGCGAATTCATGCCAGTCGATCTGCCGCTCATGCCCGGCCAACCGCCGCAGCCCTCCGCGTGGTCCGAGTTCCACTACTGGGCGTATAGTTTCACGATGCCGCAAACCGGCGTGCCATAAGCGGCCGGCGCAGTTCTTCATTTCTTCCCCTCACATCAACTATAATGGCGATCCTGCCAGTACGCTCGCGTTGACCTTGGTTGGAACGTTCTTCATGCGTGCGCTTTCTTTCACAGTCGGCATCGTCGCGCTGTGTTTCATGTTGCTCAACCCGACTCCCACAGCCGTTGTTGCTGAAACGACCCCAGGCGACGAAATGCTCGCCGCCTATTTTCGCGCCGAGACTCAGAAATTATCCGACGCCTGCCTGGCGAACATCAAATCCGCCGAGGATTGGAACGCCCACCGCGAGGAGTACCGTCATCAGCTCGCCGAGATGCTCGGTCTCGATCCGCCGCCCGAGCGCACGCCATTGCGCGCGGTCGTGACTGGAAAACTTGAGCACGACGACTTCACCGTCGAGAAGCTCTATTTCCAATCGCGACCGCATCTTTACGTCACAGCTAATCTCTATCTGCCGAAGAATGCCAAGGGTCCCGTGCCCGCCATCCTTTACTCCTGCGGCCACGTCACCGTCAAAAAAGATGGCATCAGTTACGGCAGCAAAGCCGCATACCAAAAGCAACCGGCGTGGTTCGCCCGCAACGGTTACGTTTGTCTCGTGATGGATACGTTGCAGCTTGGCGAAATCGAAGGCATTCACCATGGCACGTACCGAGAAGGCATGTGGTGGTGGAATGCTCGCGGCTACACGCCGGCCGGTGTCGAAACTTGGAATGCCATGCGGGCGCTCGACTATCTAACCTCACGGCCGGAAGTCGACGCCAACCGAATCGGCATGGCCGGCCACTCCGGCGGCGGCGCATCCACCTGGTATGTGACCGCGATGGACGACCGCGTCAAAGTCGCCGTCCCGATGGCTGGCATCACGACGCTCAAGAATCACATCGTCGATGGCTGCGTCTCGCACCACTGCGACTGTATGTATTTCGTCAACACGTATCGTTGGGATTTTCCGCAGCTCGCCGCATTGGCTACGCCGCGGCCGCTACTCATCTCCAACACCGATCGCGACACGCTGTTTCCGCTCGATGGCGTGCTCGACATCTACAACAAGGAGGCAAAACTATACGACCTCGTTGGCCAACGCCCCGATGTCGCTCTCGAAATCGCCTCCGGCCCGCACGCGGAAACGCAAGTTCTCAAGCTGCACGCCCTCGAATGGTTCAACCAGCATTTAAAAGGTGAAGACCCGCTCATCGAATCCGCGGCCAAGGACTTCTTCCAACCTGAGGAATTGAAAGTCTTTGACAAAATTCCTGAAGACCAACTCAATTCAACAATCCATGAAACTTTTGTGGCACAAGCCGCAGCGCCCGCGCCGCCAAAAACGCTGGCAGAGTGGCAATCGCAGCGCGACTCCTGGATGACGGCGCTCCGCGACAAATGTTTCCACGGCTGGCCAGCTGAAGAGAACGTCGCCAAGCCGCCTGACCTCCGTGCTGTTTTTGAAGCGACGGCTGACGATGTAAAGCTCTCGGCCTACGATTTCGACAGCCAGCCCAACGTAACCTTGCGCCTGTATTTATTGGAGCCCGCAAAAACTCCAACAGCCAAGCTCGATGGCATTCAGTTCCGCATTCTCGACGACGCGGCATGGCAACGCTTCGCTGCAGCCATGGCTTCCCAATTCGCCGAGCGCTTCGCCGGTGACGCGATTCCTAAGCCGGATGTTTCTTACTTCAACCAGCTTCAACACCATGTTGCGACCTTCAATGTCGCAATAGCCTTCGTAGCTCCTCGCGGCATTGGGCTCTCACGATGGACCGCCAACCCCACCGAACAAACGCATATTCGTCGCAGGTTCATGCTGCTAGGGCAAACCCTGGATGGAATGCGAGTCTGGGATATCCGCCGAGGGATCCAAGCTCTTCGTGCCATCGACGGTGCGAAAGACTTGCACGTTGCACTTGTCCCCGAGCGCGAAATGTCCGGAGTCGGACTCTATGCGACCCTTTTTGAACCGGGTGTCGATTCTCTTTCGCTCACGAATTTAAGCAAATCCCATCGTGACGGCCCAGACTTCATTAACGTACTCAAGTATCTCGACATTCCGCAGGCGGTCGCTATGGCTGTTGAAAAGGTGCGAGTTGGTATCCACATCGATACGAATCGAAACGATTCGGCGTGGAATTATCCATTTGCAGTCGCCAAAATCCTTGGTCGGAGTAATAAAATACAGATCACTTTCGCCCGGGCCGAAGATTGGCCCGCAACCCCGACGAGTTCACGATGAACATTGCTTCCCTCCGCAGCGTCACGCTCAACGAAATGCCCGCCGTCGGCCTTGGCTTTTGGAAGGTCGACCAAGCCGCCGCGCCGGCGCTCGTCGAAGCGGCCGCACGCGTGGGATACCGCCATTTCGATTGCGCGAGCGACTATGGCAACGAAGCCGAGGTCGGCGTTGGCCTCGAAAAAGTCCTCGCGGATAAACTCTGTTCACGCGATGAAATGTGGGTCACCTCCAAGCTCTGGAACACGCACCACGCCCCCGAGCACGTTCGTTCCGCTTGCGAACGCTCACTCCGTGATCTACGGCTGGACTACCTCGATCTCTATCTCATTCACTTCCCGATCGCGCTGGCGCATGTGTCGCCCGATGATCGCTACCCCGCCGGCTGGTTCTTCGACCCCGCAGCGGCCAATCCGAAAATGAAACCGGCCGCCATGCCTATCGCCGATACCTGGCGAGCAATGGAAGGCCTCGTCGAGGCCAGTCTCGTGCGCAATATCGGTGTCTGCAATTTCGGCGTCTCGCTGCTGCGCGATATGCTTTCTTATGCCGAAGTCCGCCCCGCCGTGCTGCAAGTTGAAATGCACCCGTATCTTGCCCAAGAAAAGCTGCTCCGCTTCTGCCACGACAGCCATATCAACGTCACTGCATTCTCACCGCTCGGAGCCGCGTCGTACTACCAAATCGGAATGGCCACGCCGGACGAATCTGTGCTCGATCAGCCCGCCGTACGCCAGGCGGCCGAACAACATGGCAGAACGCCCGCCCAAGTTGTGTTACGATGGGGCGTACAGCGCGGCACTGCGGTCATTCCCAAAACAAGCCGCCCCGAACGTCTCATAGAAAATCTCGGCGTCTTCGATTTCGAACTCACCGACAACGAAATGAACGCGATCACCGCCCTCGATCGCAACCGCCGCTTCAACGATCCCGGCGTCTTCTGCGAAAAAGCCTTCAACACATTTTTCCCCATCTACGAATAGCAGATATTCAACAACTCGCAATTAGCCGCGACGCGCAGCGGAGCACGTCCCGCAAACCCCCAGCTCCTAGCCCCCCAGCCCCCACCACATGTCCACCACAACCGCCATCAAAATGCACGAAGTCCCGGTCGATAACCAGCAGGCGGATTTCGACCACGTCTTCCCACTTGTCTACCAGTGCAAAACGCCCGGCGCGACCGTCGCTGATGGCGTCGAGTGGGTCCGCGCCCACCGCGATGAACTCCTCCGCCAAGTCGGCGAGCACGGGGCGATCCTCTTCCGCGGGCTACCGCTTCACACGCCAGAAGATTGCGACGCCTTCGCCAATTCTTTCGGCCTGACAAACTTCCCGTACAAGGAATCGCTGTCGAATGCCGTCCGCGTGAATTACACCGAGCGCATTTTCTCCGCCAACGAAGCACCGCCGGATGTTTCGATCTTCTTCCACCACGAGATGGCCCAAACCCCCATCTACCCCAAGAAGCTGTTCTTCTTCTGCCTGCATGCGGCCGATGAAGGGGGCGAAACGCCCATTTGCCGCTCCGATATTCTTTACGAACGCCTTGCCAAGAAGTGCCCGCAGTTCGCCAAAGACTGCGAACAAAAAGGCCTGCTCTATTCCAACGTCATGCCGGAAGAAAACGACCCGAACTCCGGCATGGGCCGCAGTTGGAAAAGCACCCTCCGCGCCGAAACACACGAACAAGCAGAGACCCGCCTGCGCGAAATCGGTTACAGCTGGGAATGGCTGCCCGACGGCAGCCTCCGTGCGACAACGCCCATTCTGCCCGCTGTCTACGAAGTTTCACCCGGCCGCAAGACGTTCTTCAATCAGTTGATCGCGGCCTTCAAAGGCTGGAAAGACGAACGGAACGACCCGGCGAAAGCGATTCGCTTCGGCGACGGTGCTCCGCTCGACCAGGGCGCCGTTACCACCGCCACGGAGCTCGCCTACGAGCTTGCATTCGACCTTCCCTGGCAGCGCGGCGATGCCGTCTTCGTCGACAACATCCTCGCCATGCACGG
>DATBAY010000246.1:0-2817 GCA_036271295.1 Lacipirellulaceae bacterium
AAAACAGATCAGCGAGCGATGCATTGCCATTCTCGGTATCGAAGCGGTATTCCTTTTCGATTTGCACCCACGGCAGCTCCCGGCGATGACGAGCAACTTCATCGCTACGTCGGGTCAAATCTTTTTCTTCAAGGAGTAACTTTGTGCGAGCGTCGGTCCATTCCTCGCGTGAAACAACTATATGGCCCGTCATGTTCGTGCTCCTATTCAGTTCAATATTTAACGATCGAACCAGTGCGATGATTCCGATGTCAAACTAACATTCAGTAGCATTTGTCACGCCGCATTTGCCCAAGCTCCGCATGAAAAACTGTCGCCTCGCGGACGATCTTTACATTAACCTCGCGACGGTGCTTTGCGCTTCCGTTTAGCCTTCGGCGTCTTCGGCAGTGGAGTAGGGCGAACCGTCCCCGCCGCCTTTTCAGCAGCCTCCTTGACCCGCAGCAGCGTGCTCGCCCAGTTCCCCTCAAAACTGCTTACCCACCGCTCGTAGATCATCCGAATCGGCACCGCATTGAGCGAATTAATCCGCTGGCGACCTTCCTCGCGTGTCAGCACGAGCGCGGCCTGCCGCAGCACATCGAGGTGCTTCATCACGGCAAACCGAGAAAGATCCGGAAACTGCTCGACGATCGACGTCGTCGTCTTCGGACCGGAACGCAAGAAGTCGAGAATCGTCCGCCGCGTTTCGTCGGCGAGCGCTTTCCAAATCGGATCAAGGTCTTCGGCCATGGCAAGGCTTCTCCCTCTCCCATTGGGAGAGGGCCAGGGTGAGGGCGGCTACGTACAGGGTTCCCAAAACGCGCTTTACTTCTCGGCGCCTTCTTTGATCCTCTGAATGATCTTTCCCCATCCCTGGCTCAAGCCTTCGCGATGCTTCGGATCGATCATGCCGATCGCCTGGTGGCGTAGCGTCATGAGCGTGCCGCCACTGATTTGTGCCAACCGCATTTGTAAGAAGCCAGCCACGGCGTACGACATCATCATCGGTCCTGTGATTTCGAGTAGCGTGGGCGGCTTGATCACTTGCACAAAGCCCCACAAGTGCCCTTGGCCGTGCCCCAAATCACGGAACCATCGCCCTCCCGGCCATGCTTCCAAAACAAGGTCCATCGCTTGGCCATCGCCGCCCATGATGTGACTAATCTCGTGGATCATGCTGCGATACACGTCGCCTACCGGTGCTTTGATTTCCAATTCCTGCGTTAGGTCGAGCGTTAGATCTTCTAAGGAAGCCGTGGCAGTCGTCATGAGTTTCTCCAATCCTAAAACGGGACTAAGTAATGCGCCGCGTTGCGGCCTTTGAGTTATGTGACCGGATAATAACGTGACTAAATAGTAACGTCAATAGGCGGTCGAGGATTTTTATTTTGTGTTGCTGTTACGGACGCAGAGTTGGGGCTGGTAACTTGATATAGGATAAAAGATTGAGCATGCGACGGGCTGATTATGCAAATCGACATCATCTTGTTCGCGGGTTTCGATGAATTGGACGCGCTGGGGCCGTTCGAAGTCCTTCAAAATGCCGCCGAGCTTGGGGCAGATTTCAGGGTTCGCCTCGTATCGCCTCCGGGAGTTGGTGGGGTGGTAGGCGCGCACGGCTTGCACGTTCGCGTCGAAGCAGGCCTTCGGGAAGACCCACCGCCGGACTTAGTCGTGGTGCCTGGCGGCGGGTGGAACGATCGGCGCGCACAGGGTGCACGAGCCGAAGCTGAGCGTGGCGAAATCCCCGACTATTTGGCGGAGCTGCATCAAGCCGGGGCGACGATCGCCGCCGTGTGCACCGGAGCAATGCTAGTTGCCTCAGCCGGTTTGCTGCATGGGCGGCCGGCAATCACTCACCGCGGAGCGATCGACGAACTTCGCACTGCGGGTGCCAACATCGTTCCGGAACGTGTGGTGGACGACGGACAGTTGATCACGGCTGGCGGCGTCACCTCGGGTTTGGACTTAGCTCTCTGGCTGGTGGAACGGTTTGCAAGCAAAGAGATAGCCGAACGGATCGCGCGCGAAATGGAGCACGAGCGCGTTGGCAACGTGTGGCGACGGTCGGCTTAGCAGCGCAACAAAAAGACCGGGGCGTGCGGGAACGCCCCGGTCTCTGGTAGAAGGCAAACGAGTTGCCTTGATTTGTAGCCGGGGTCTTTGACCCCGGTCTTCATCAATTAGTCCAAGAATCCAATCAGCTCGCCGCTGCGGCTAGGTTGCTGCAGCTTGCGAACGGCCTTGGCTTCGATCTGGCGAATACGCTCGCGCGTAACCTTGAAGATGTGGCCAACTTCTTCCAGCGTGTAGCTGTAGCCGTCGCCCAAGCCGTAGCGAAGCTTGATGATCTCGCGTTCACGGTAGCTGAGCGTCTTCAAGACCTTCGAGATTTGACCACGTAGCATTTCCTGCGCGGCGCCGATCGCTGGGCTTTCGGCGCCCGAATCTGGGAGCAGATCGCCGAAGTGACTGTCTTCGCTGTTGCCGACCGGCCGATCGAGGTTGATCGGGTAGCGGCTCATTGCCAGCACGCGACGGGCTTCTTCAATCGTGCACTCCGCAGCGCGGGCCGTCTCCTCAATCGACGGCTCGCGACCCAACCGCTGCAGCAACTGCCGCGATACGTTCCGCACCCGGCTCATGGTTTCAACCATGTGGACCGGAATCCGAATCGTGCGGCTCTGGTCGGCTACCGCACGCGTGATCGCTTGGCGAATCCACCACGTGGCGTACGTGCAGAACTTAAACCCGCGGCGATATTCGAACTTGTCGACCGCCCGCATCAAACCGGCGTTGCCTTCCTGGATCAAATCCAGGAACGACAGACCGCGG
>DATBAY010000247.1:0-8420 GCA_036271295.1 Lacipirellulaceae bacterium
CAATCGACGCGACGCTTTTTCATGAGGTGATCGGTTTCTCGCGCGCCCGGGCCGAGTCCAGCTTGAACGCCCTCATCCAGCGCCTCGAATTCGCAACCGCCGCGAAGACATCGGCGGGTTTTCCGGCTCCCGCCCAAGGCATCAGTCCACACGCTCCTTACACCGTCTCTCCGCTCCTGCTGAGGCCTCTCGTAACGCTCGCCCATCACCAAAATTTGCCCGTCGCCATGCACCTCGCCGAAAGCCGTGAAGAACTTCAGTTTGTGAAAGAAGGCGCCGGCCCGTTCAAAGATTTGCTCGAAGACCGCAGCATGTGGGACAGCGAAGCAGTTCCCCGCGGATCAACGCCCCACGATTACCTCCGCACGCTTGCCGACGCGCCGCGGGCACTCGTAATCCACGGTAACTACCTGGAAGACGACGAACTCGATTTCTTAGGCACCCATCGCGACCGCATGTCGCTAGTCTACTGCCCGCGCACGCACACATACTTCGATCATTCACCGTACCCGCTCACGGCCGCGCTCAAGCATGGCGTCCGAGTCGCGCTGGGAACCGACAGCCGCGCCTCGAATCCCGACCTCGATCTATTCATGGAAATGCAGCACGTGGCTCGCACGCACCCAAACGTCAACCCGCATGAAATCCTGCGAATGGCAACACTCGCCGGCGCCGAAGCCCTTGGCCGCGAAGCGGAATTCGGCAGCATTAGGCCTGGCAAGGTCGCCAACCTCGTCGCGTTGCCGCTTGCCGATGCACCACTCACCGCGCCCACCGAGGCACTCGCAGCCCTTCTCGCAAACCCGCTGCCCGCAACGTCAGTTTGGCTTCAAGGCCGGCGGACGAGCGGGCGCGATGATCCGGCCACGCATCTGTAAGGCATTGCGGGCCCGGCTCCGTATCCAATACGAATCCGCACTCTTGAGCGTCGGCGCGAGCGCCGCGGCCTCCAGCCAGATTTCCCCCTCACGAATGCCGCCCGCCAGCGCGACCGGCGGCGACGCCGGAAAATCGAACACCAGCGGCCCACCCACAACCGGCACGCCGATCATCGCCAGCGATTCACGCCGCACCCAATCGTTGTAACGATGAGCATCAACAAACAGCCGCCAATCGGCTGCAGAGGAAGGCATTACGCGCGCCGCCGCGAATTCGCTTCCCTCCCAATCAAGCGGTTTCTTCCGCTCCAGCTGCTTCACTGCCTCCGCGACCTGCTCCGGCGTCGCTGTCGCAATCAGCACGGTTTCATCGTCCGTTGGCACGATCCACACACGCAACTTTCCACCTGCCCCGAACAGTTTCTCCATCGCTTGACGAACCTCGGGGAGGACCGGCCCGCCGTCCATCGCAGCGACATCCAGTCCATACTGCGTGGCCGCGTGCTCGCCGACTTTTGTTTCTTCGAAGTCGAACACCATGTGCATTCCGCCCTTGGCGTCACGGTTTGCCTTATTCCAAAGCCGCATGACTTCGTTGGCGTGCTCGGCGAACTTCGCCGACGATGCCACGCGCAGCACCGTGAAATTGTTCGTGTCCACCGGCTGGGGCTGTTCGCCAGGCTGGCTCAAAATCGCGATCGAGCGTACCTGCTCCGCCGCTTTATCAATCACCTCGAGCAGTTGTTTGAGCGATTCCGGATCGAGCTCCGTCTTTTCCTCACGCACGAAATCCGCGGTTGTTCGCCTTACGTACGCCGATGCGATCACTGCCAAGAGCGGCGGCGCGGCCTGCCCGCCGCCGATGACCGCAAACCCACCGCCAGCGTATGGCGAGTTAGGCAAACCCTCCTCGCTCTTGCCCGCCTTGCCTACAAGCTCGTCCGTAAACTCTTTACCAATCGCCACGCGTACCCCAGCGGTCAAATTACTGCTTTCATCAAGCCGCACTCCGACCGCACCCGCAGTCACTTGCTGCAGCCCTTGCGCAAGTTCCGGCGCAGCCGCGACCCATTTGCGAAACTCGGACTTTGCCGCTTGCACTGTGTCGTCCGTTCGCCGATTCCCCAGATTGGTCGCATTGCCGCCGTTCGGAGTCGCCGGCCCAAACGCGCCGCCCGCCTGGTCGCTTGAAGTGTTCCCACTCGCCTCCGGATCTTCATCCAGCCAATTCTGAATCTCGCGCAATCCCGGCGCGAAGCAAACAACCGTGAGATCGTTTGAGCTCATCCACGGCTTCCAGGCCGGCATCGGTGGCGGTGCCGGTGTCGCCGCCGCCAACTCGGCGAGCCGTTCTCGTTGGTCCGGATCCATGACGAGCGCCCACTCGCCATGCCTTGCAACGAGCAAGTCCTCGCCCGCAATGGTCGCCGCGGCAACCCCTTCCACAGATTTCGCGTGCACCGAGGTCAAAAACTTGTCGTAGTCCGCGACGGGCACCCACACGCAAAAACGCCACGCGCCGCCGTCCCCACTCTCGGGAAACAGGGCGAGCATGAAATCGCCATCGCGTTTCAGTCCCTCACTTACACCCGCCAGTTGCTGTAAGAATGCCAGCGGTCGCGGCAAATTGCGTTGCAACACGCCCGCCAGCTGCCCAACCTTCGAATCCACCGCCGACAAATTGTGAAAATAGGCGAAGCCCAACGCGTCGTTCGGCACTTCATCCAGCAGATCGGACGCCCACAGCGAGGCGGGCCATGTCAGAATCGAAAGCGATACAAATGCGAGTCGCGCAAAAAAATGGCGTGGCATCATGCTAGTCGCCGGGGTTGCTGAAACACTACTGCCGCAAGCGCCATTATCCGCCGCCGCGGAACCCTCGGCAAGAAAGCAGCTTCGCAAGCCTCTACTTAACCATCTTTTTCGCTGCCGCCACCACCGCTTCCGCCGTAATCCCCCGATGCTTGTAAATCTCCTGATAAGGCGCCGAAGCACCATACGTATCGAGCCCCACAAACACTCCCTCGAAGCCCAGGTACTGATCCCAGCACTGCTTTACCCCAGCCTCAATTGCAATCCGCTTCGTCACCTTCGGCGGCAACACCTCATCCCGATACTTCACCGGCTGTTCATTAAACAGCTCAAACGATGGCAAGCTGACCACGCGACTCTTCACGCCTTCCGCAACGAGCTTCTCGTGCGCCGCAACGGCATACTGCACTTCGCTTCCGGTCGACATGATAATGACGTCCGGCTCACCCTTGCCGCTATCGCCGAGTACATAACCGCCCTTTGCCACGCCCGTCGCCGCCCCGTACTTCGCCCGATCCACCGTCGGCAAATCCTGCCGCGTTAAAATCATCGCCGTCGGCCGCTCGGTCTGCTCCATCGCGACCTTCCACGCCTGCGAGGCCTCGTTCGCATCCGCCGGCCGCATCACGATCAGCCGCGGAATCGCCCGGCAGGCCGCGAGCTGCTCGATCGGCTCATGCGTCGGCCCATCCTCGCCTACGCCGATCGAATCGTGCGTGAACACGATGATCGTCGGAAATTTCATGATCGCGGCCAGCCGAATACTCGGCCGGCAGTAATCGCTGAATACGAAGAACGTCGCACCGAACGCCCTCAGCCCGCACGACACCATGCCGTTCACCGCCGCGACCATCCCATGCTCGCGAATGCCGAAGTGCATGTTGCGACCGCCCGGATTATTCGCCTCCAAATCGCCGCCCGCTTCGGCAAACGTCATCAGCGTCTTCGTCGAGGGAGCAAGGTCCGCCGAACCGCCGAGCATCCACGGCACGCTTTTCGCAATCGCATTCTCGGCCTTCCCGCCCGAAACCCGAGTTGCCATCCCCTTCGCATCCGCCGGGTACGTCGGCAAATCGTTGTCCCATCCCTTCGGCAACTCGCTCTTCTGAATCATCTTCAGCTCGGACGCAAGCTCCGGATACTTCTTCTCATATTCGCCAAATAACTTCGTCCATTCGGCACTCAGCTTCGCGCCGCGCTTCCCAAGCGTCTCTTGAAAATGCTTCGGCACCTCCGGCGGCACATAAAACTTCTTATCCGGCCAGCCGTAAAACTCCTTCGTCTTCTTAATTTCTTCGTCGCCCAGCGGCTCGCCGTGCGCCTTGTTCGTATCCTGCTTCGTCGGCGCACCGTACCCGATAATGCTCTTCACAATAATGAGTGTCGGGCTCCCCTCGTGCGACAAGAATCCCTTGTACGCCTTATCTAACGCCGAAAGATCATTCGCATCCTGCACCGCGAGCACATGCCAACCCAGGCCGCGGAACCGTGTCGCCACATCCTCATCAAATGCCAGCGGCGTACGCCCTTCAATCGTGATGCTGTTGTTGTCGTAAATCCAGCACAGGTTCCCGAGCTTCAAATGCCCTGCGATCGACGCCGCCTCATTCGCCACGCCTTCCATCAGGTCGCCGTCGCTGCATTGCGTCCACACATTGAAGTTGAACAGCTCGAACCCCGGCTTGTTGTAGCGTGCGGCCAGCCAGTTCCTGGCGATCGCCATTCCCACGCTATTGCCGCACCCTTGCCCCAGCGGCCCCGTCGTCGTCTCAACACCCGCTGTGTGCTTAATCTCCGGGTGCCCCGGCGTCTTACTCCCCCACTGCCGAAATTCTTCGAGGTCCTTCAGCGTCAGCGACAGCCGATCCAAGACCTTCTGCCCATCCTCCGAAAGATCCTTCACGCCCGCCAAGTGAATCAGCGAGTACAGCAGCATCGAAGCATGCCCGCATGAAAGCACGAACCGATCCCGATTCGGCCAGACCGGATTCGCCGGGTCATACCTTAAATGCTCCGCCCACAACTGGTAAGCCACCGGCGCGAGCGCCATCGGCGTCCCGGGGTGCCCGCTATTCGCCTTCTCGACGGCATCCATCGCCAGCGTGCGAATCGTGTTGATAGAAAGCTGCCCAATATCCTGTGCGACGGTAGCCATGTTCGTTCCCTTCCGGCGACAAAAGTCCTTGGCACGCCAAAAGTTGCCACAAATCGCGCCGAACCGACGATTCTACCGACCTCCTTCCGCAAACGTCAACGCAGCCCTCTTTGCACTGTAGCGTCGATCACGTCCCGAAATTCCGAACGTACGGTTGCGGATGGCCGTTTCGGAAGCTTTGCAAACGGCGTGGCTAAAGCCTCCGGCACCGTGCCGCGCGATTCCTCGCAATTTTCGAACAACTCTATTGGGGATTCTGAGTTGCGTTTGCCATCGTCGCCACAGCAGCTAACGCAATGGAAAAAACCGGGGCGACTCAAAGCGAGTCGCCCCGGTTTGCTTACCGAGTGATTTTCAACTGGTACGCCAGTTTCGGGAAAGAAATTGGCGCCCGAGCGGCACTACTTGGTCGGCGCCGGACTTTCGGCTTCCTTGCCCTTCTTTTCCTTGCCCTTTTTTCCCTTGGCCGCAGCCGAGTGCTTTTCGTTCTTCGTATCGATGGTAAGCACGACGTAGCTGGTACCGAGATCCTTGCACTGGTCGCCTGTGCCGTCATCGCTGTTGCGGTCCATGTAGCCGTTGTCGCTGTAATCATCGTCCTCGAAGCCGAGCCGCAGGTAGCGATCTTTCTCCGGCACTTTGGAAAGGTCTCCCACGACGAACTCGCCCCTGAACAGGCCCGTGCTGATGTTCTTCAATCCCGTGTCCAGAATCCGAACCAGTCCTTTTTTCCCGGTCGGGCTAGCTTTGAACTTGTCGGTCACTCCGCGCATCTCGATGAGGCCATGGTACAGCCGGTCGGCATTAGGGCCCTGCGGGTCGACGTAGCGCTTCCACGTTTTGCCATGGCCCCCGGTTTGGTCGCACCCGCTGGCCTCTAGGGTGATCACGTCACCTTCCTCGTACTTGATCTTCGTGTAGTTCTTTTCAGGCTGCGAGATGACCGGCCTGTAGATGCGCCACGTCGTGACAGTGCCCGACACCGACGAGGACACTTTCTCTTTCAAGTCGTCGCCGGCGGCGAGACCGACCGAGCACCCCAACATGACCATTGCCAACGGCAATAGAAATCGCTTCATGACAGACCCCTTGGCAGGCACACGATTGACTAAGCGCCGGATTGCCTACACCCCGGACGTCTCGACCCCCTACCAAGCAAAGCGGCTCGGCCCGAGCTCGTTCGTGCCATCAACTTAGGTCCGGCGTGGCAAATGTCAAGTCTGTCCCATGCCAGTGGTTGTGCGCAGGTCTTTTGACCTCACATCTCCGCCGACCGCAGGTCTCCCAACGTCTGGCGGTCGACCGGCGCAGCTTGGTCGAAAGAAGTCAGAGGTCCCGCGCTCTTTCAGACGGACACAGTCGCCAGCAAGGTCCTGGAAACCAAGCTCTCCGCCGATTCTTCGGCCCCTAGCTCACTAGCTTGGCCGAACGCACAAGAACCGCTGGTAAGCTTCGCCAATAGATCATTGGCATTCGACAGATTGCGATCTGACAGTACGAGCCAAGCGTCTGTCGCGCATTGGAGAGAAACCAGATCCCAACGTGATAGATAGGGATTTAGAAACGCTGCGAAGTCCTCTAAGCGTACTTCATTGCCCTCGAATTCAGACTGATACCGGAACCAAATCAGTGACAGTGGATGACCCGTTCGTCGGCTTTCCAAGACCCGCTTAGTGAGTTCACGCTTGAAGTCTGCGCTCGACGATTGTTTGCAGCAGAACGGATTGGTCAGTGGTTCGGATTCCACGACGTGTTTTTCTTGGTTCGCTGACTTGATTCCGTTGACCGAATGAGAGTGAACGCAGTTTTTCGACGTCCGTTTTGATTCGTACAGCGCTTGGTCTGCTCTTTGTACGAGCGAGTCGGTCGAGTCGCTAGCGTCGACACTGGAGACACCCACACTTACCGTCACATGGAGCTGCTTCCCCTCGTGCGTGACGACCTCTTCTGCGATCGCCTTTCGAATCCGTTCACCGATCATAACGGCGTTCACAAGTTCGATGCCGGGCAACAATACGGCAAACTCTTCTCCGCCGTAGCGGTACGCCAAATCCATCGGTCGAAGTTTAGTGCCCACTACGTGGCCAACTTCGCGAAGCACAGCGTCACCCGCCCGGTGGCCATGGGTGTCGTTGAAATGTTTAAAGGAGTCCACATCCATCATCAACAGCGAAAAGGGACGCTGATTCCGTTCCCACTCCGCCATTTGACGGCGCATCTCCTCATCGAAGGCCCGACGATTAAGAAGCGATGTCAGCAGGTCCGTTCGCGCTTCCGACTCGCGCGCTTTTAGCTGCTGCGCTTGGTTCTCAATCTGTTGTTTGGCGCGGGCCAGTTGATTCTGAAGCTCCAAATTGATGGCCACGATTCGCGCGGGAATCAATGCCAGGGCTTCGGCTGAAACCGCCTCTTCGCTGATGGTTGCCGATATCTCTTCGATTTTCGTCGAATGATCCGCGACATCGGTCGCCATCGACCGCGCCAGGTGCGCCAGCGAGTCTGTTACCACCTGCACTTGCTTAAATGAGGCCGGTTCGTCCGGCTTGCACGGATTACCTTGGCCGCCGCCGTTTGCCTTGGGCTCGTGCTTCCATCGGCCGCACACGTAACCGGCAAAAAAGCCTGTCGACAATGTTCCGATCGCGGCGAGTGACAGGGCTACCAGAAGCAAAATGAGCGTGGACGTCATAGTTGTCGCAGCAGAAGTTGGTCGCAATCAAATCAAGGTGTCCTCAACAATATCACCGGGATTAGCGAAATCCGCCATTTATCTCGCAGGATCCCCTCGCTTGACGTCTTTTCGCGTCGAGCTACGCGAATCCTACAGAGTAGGACAGTCGCAATGAGAAAAACGGCTAATTGGGATAATCTCTTGATTTCGAAAGGTAGGAATATTACTGGTATTCAGGATTTCTCAATGAATCGCCGCGTCGATTCATACCAGTGTTCGGGCCTTCCGCCCCGGTTTACGGCCAGGCAAAGCCACAAACGTCACGCCAAGGCACATTCCCCGGTCTTACCGAGAGCCAGCTAAGCTTTAATCAGAATTCGACGAAGTGGCCAAAAATCGTTGTAGAGTTCCGCACCGAGATAGTGTACGTTCATACACATCGCGCCCACCACGACGTGCCCGCTCTTTGGCAATTGAACACCGACACCCACGGCGATCGACCGCCGCTTCATGCTGCGCGCTCTACGCGAACTAACGCCCGAATGTTTTTGGACCGCGGCGACGTCCGCCGAGACTGCCAAGTGACAATATTCGGCACTTCTTGAACGCCCCGCGCGCAAAGTTACTGAAAAAATAAGCATTTTTCGAGAGCCTGAGTTTCTGGAGCATCGATTTTTGTATTAAAAAATCGACTCCGCGCGCAATCGCAAAAAGCAACGCACCCTCATTTAATGGTCGACCGTGGTCGGCGCGGCTCCGCGCTGCGTCGACGCCCCGCCCCGCCCCGTCACTCAATCTCCAACCGGCACCCCTTGGAGTAGCTCTCCTGAGCCTTATTCACAATCGCCAGCGCCCGATAAGCGTCCTCCAGGCTGGAAGTCTTCTGCACCAAACTTCCCACATG
>DATBAY010000248.1:0-16295 GCA_036271295.1 Lacipirellulaceae bacterium
TCACGAAAAAAATAGGCGACCGCGTCAACTCCGCCTTCTTCGCCGCCTTCAAGTCGCGACCCAAGTAGTCATAAGCCTCGTTCGCCGGACGAATCTCAACCGTCGTCGGCTTCGTCTCGCTCCACGCCACCAGGGTGTCACACTTCTTACCGTCCACTTGCGTCTCGAAAGCAAAAGCCTTGAGTTTTTCATCTCCCAATTTCACGCGTCCCAGCGGCTTCGCCCCATTGAAGAATCGCCCCACCGCCGCGAACGCAATGTATGCCGGCCGCGGCGTCAAATCCGTATGCACCAGGCCGTATTGCAGCGTCCGCTCAACGTAATGCCCCAGAATAAAATAGAACAACTTATCCGCCCGCTCATTGAGCGCCGTCGCAAACACCTTCGACACTCGGTACCCTTGCACGCGCAAATCTTCCTCCGAGGGCTCCTGCGTTTTCGCATCCGCCCAATTCACCATAAGGTTGAATTCGGTCGTCCACATCGGCCGCCCACCACTCACTGCCCGATGTCGCCCATACGCCCGCGCGTAATCTTCCAAACGAACGTAATGGTGCAAATCGTACATATCGAAGTACGGATAGACTTTATTCTCGCCAAACTCATCGAGCGTCTCCGGCCGATCGATCGCAAACACCGCCTCGCACACCGGCACCTTCGAATCGCCCGCTTTCAGCCCCAAATACGCGGCCTTCTGAAACGAAGCGATCTCGCACCCTGTATGGCCGCCGAACATTTCAATATCCGGCTCATTCCAAGGCTCGATCGCATCCGCCAACCCATTCCACCGCTTCGCGAGCCCGCGATAGAAGTTGTAAACATCCCGCAAGTCGTCGGGGAAATGCGCCGCATTCTTCGCAGCCCAAGGCGGCGACGCGTGATTCACCTGCAAAATCTTGAGCCCCGCCTCATGCTCCAGCCGCATCACTTTCTCATAGCGCGTCTCGCCAGCGAACTTGTCACGTTCCGGCTCCATCTCCGGCCAGCTCAACCGATCACGCACCCACTTTACGCCAGCTAACCGGCACAACGTACAGGCATCGCGAACCTGTTGCGGACGATCCGCATAAAACCAGGACATCCCCGAGTCGAGCGCAATCGGCGTATCCTCAGTCGGCTCATTCTTCGCCACAACACCCGCCATGACTTTGCCGGGCCCATCCTTTTCTAACACTTCGAAATAACCAACCGGCAGCTTCCCGAGCATTGCTTTACCGGTGGGCTCCGCACCATGCGCCACTTCTTTGCCGTCGACATCGATCGCCCGCCAGGCTGCCCAATTCGCAGGCAAATTAACGCTTACTTCATCCCCCTCAACAAACACGTTGCCCGCATGCTCGGCCGCGAGTGAACTCGCCGGCGGAACGCTCAAAAGACAAACCCCAAAACACGCTTTCACCGCCAAGCGCACGACCGAATTAACGCCGGGAGAATATCGCATCGAAACAATCTCGCAGAAGGTTGTCCGCGTTTTACCGCGGGACAACAGTAAGTAAGGTGGGATGGCCCGCGCCCCCTGGTTCCAACTTGCGCCGCAGCCAAATCCCATCATTGGCACTCATCGGCCCACACACAAGAGCACAACAGGTGCACAAAACTTGCGAAACTATTTCGCACGCTGCGGCGCAGTTTCTGGCATGAACACCAAAAAAATCGCCGCCGCCACCGCCGCGATTCCCGCAAATACGTAGAAGAACCCGTTGTAGCCGAGGGTCTCCGCCAACCGGCCCGCCCCAATTGGCCCCACCACGCCGCCAACTGCTAGCGCCGTCGCAATCATCCCCGACAGCGTATTGAACCCACCTGTCTCGCGTGTCAGATCAGCACACATCACCACAATAACTACCCCGTAGATGCCGGCCCCAATCCCATCGAGTGCCTGCAGTGCGACCAGTATCCAAGGATCCTGCGTCAGCGAGTACAGAAATATCCGCACCGGCAGTGCGATGAACCCAATCGCAAACACCCACTTCCGCCCCCACCGCTCGCTCAAAATCCCCGCCGCGATCGCGACCGGAATCATCACTGCCTGCGCCACGAGCACCACCATCGCCACCTGCACGTCACTGCCATCGAGCTTCTTGATGTACGCGCCCAAAAACGGCATCACCGGCGCGTTCGCTAAATGAAACAGCGCCGTCGACACGAGTAGCACCCTCACTCGCCAATCGCGTAGCAATTGCCGAATGCCGGTGCGCGTCTTTTCGTCCGCCGCGCACTTCCCCGATGTAGCATCCTCGCGCAGGTCATCTTCTCGAATTACAAACACACTCGCCGCGGCAATGACCGATACAAGTCCCACCGCATAGAAGATCGACGTCAAGCCAAACCGCCCCACGATCGCGATCGCCAACAGCGCCGAAACCAAATTCCCCGCATGGTTCCACGATTGATTGCTCCCCATCGTGCGATGCAGCTGTTCGTGCCCGACGAGCGCCAGCGCCAGCGCCCCCAACAACGGCGCAAAAAACGCCTGCGCCCCGCCGGCCGTAAAAAGGAGCGGATCAATACAAGCTGGCGTCGCCGGCACCACGGCGACGAGCGCGTAACACACGCCCAGCACCACGGATGCCCCCGCCAACAGCGCCCGCCGACTCTGCACCCAATCGACAATGCACCCGGCCGGCGTCTGCACCAAAAACACGCCTAACCCCGCCACCGCCAGCGTCACCCCAATCGCCGTTTCGCCCCACTCGCGTTCCTTCAAGAACGCCCCCAAAAACGGCATCACAACCCCGGTGATCTCGGCCAGAAAAAAGTTGGCCGCATTCAGCCCAACCACGCTCCGCCGCGAACCCGAGCGATTGTCGTTCATATTGGAAGCGCGATGACTCACTAATCCGTCCGATGGCAGGGCCCGATCTGTTGGGAGGGCGAAGCTCGAACTGAGCCGCCGAAACGTACCGCAAAGCCCCACTCCGCCCGTCGCAGCCACGAATGCAACCCCCATACCGCAGCCAGTTCGCGGTTTTAAAATCCCCGTCAGTCAGCTAAATTCCAATTACGTTCGACTCTTGTCGGGCGCGATCTCAGCAGACAGTGCCGAACACGCCAACACGCCGGCGACACGAACCGCGGTCAGCAAACAATGCAACCAGACCCGCCGACAACCTCCCGCCGCAGCCCTTGGACCTGGGTCCCGTCGCTCTATTTCGCCGAAGGCGTCCCCTACGTCTTGGTGATGTCCGTCTCGGTCGTCATGTACAAGCGCCTCGGCATCTCCAACACAGACATCGCCCTCTACACCAGCTGGCTCTACTTGCCCTGGGTAATCAAGCCGCTGTGGAGCCCGATCGTCGACCTGATGGGCACCAAACGGCGATGGACGGTGCTCATGCAGGGCGCGATCGGCGCCGTGTTGGCCATGGTCGCGCTGTCCATCCCGGCGCCACATTTCTTCCAATATACGATCGCGTTCCTCTGGCTCATGGCCTTCAGTTCGGCCACGCACGATATCGCCGCCGATGGCTTCTACATGCTCGGCCTCAAGCAGCACGAGCAGGCGGCCTACGCCGGCGTACGCTCCCTGTTCTATCGCATCGCCATGATCGCCGGCGAAGGAGCACTGGTCGTCTTTGCCGGAAGCCTCGAGGAACGCTTCGGCAACCTGCATCAGGCCTGGGAAGTCACGATGCTCGTCGTCGCCGGCGTAATGTTGACCATATTTCTCTACCACTCGGTCATGTTGCCGCGACCGATCGCTGACACAAGCCGGCCTCGTAGCGACCGCCAAAACCTGCTCGGTGAGTTTTTTCGCGTCTTCGCCGAATTCTTCAAAAAGGATCGCATCGCGGTCATCGTCGCCTTCTTACTCCTCTACCGCCTGGCCGAGGCTCAACTTCTCAAACTCGCCTACCCTTTTCTCTTAGACGACCGCACCGTCGGCGGCCTCGGCCTCGACACAAGTCAAGTCGGATACATCAAAGGCACCATCGGGGTCGCCGCCCTGCTCTGCGGCGGCATTCTCGGCGGTCTCGCAATCTCGAAACAAGGCCTCCGCTTCTGGCTCTGGCCCATGGTCATCGCCATGCACCTGCCCGATCTCGCATTCGTATTTCTGGCCTACGTCAAACCCGAAAGCCACGCGGTCATCAGCGTCGCCGTCGCCGTCGAACAATTCGGCTACGGCTTCGGCTTCACCGCCTACACGATGTTCATGATCCTGGTCTCCGAAGGCGAGCACAAAACATCGCATTACGCCATCTGCACCGGTTTCATGGCCCTCGGCATGATGCTCCCCGGCATGTTCAGCGGCTGGCTCCAAGATCACCTCGGATACCAGCACTTCTTCCTCTGGGTAATGATCTCAACGATCCCCGGCTTCCTCGTCGCCGCCTTCGTGCGTACCCCGCCAGGATTCGGAAAAAAGCAACCGGCCGTCGCCCCCGCCGAGCCGAATCCCGAATAACCGATCACAACGCCTTCGCCAGCAGCACGACTTCCCGCCCCAGAAAGATTTCCGGCTCATAGATTTCGCGACCAATCTCGCGCATCCCCCGCGCTCGATAAAACGCCGCCGCACTCTCGACCAATGCGGCAACCCTCATCTCGGTAAAGCCCGCGTGCCGAATCAACCTCTCGGCCGCATCGAACAACCGGCTCCCCACGCGCTGCCCGTGAAATTGTGGGTCCACGTAAAGCCGAGCCAACTCATTCCCACGAACCGCCGCCATGCCCAGCAGCGTGCCACGCTCATCCTTCGCGACCAAATGAGGACGCGTCTCGGACTCGTCCCGCACCGTCTCCTTACTCGAACGCTCGCCGGTCAGAAAGGCGCGTTGAGCCTGCGTGAATCCTTCCTCTTTTGCCAACCAGTTGAAGCAGCTCCGCAAGAGCGCGCTGACTTCCTCAAGATCGGCGTCCGTCATTGGCGCAATATTCACGTCCTGCATCGCAACATCATACCACTGACTGCGCTCGCCGCCTTTTTTGCCACAACATCTCGATCGTCACATCAAAACGCTGACTCCGCTCCGCCCGATTCTGTATGCACGGCGTCACCCCGCCCGCATTACTCCCAACAACTCCAATCCCTTCCCCAAAAACTCACCAATCTCTTCCGGCCGCACATTCTTCCCCAGTCGATACACCAGCATCGCATTCCCCGCCGCTTCGACAAACAACCCGGGATTCTCTTCGAAGTACGTCACCACCGGCTCCGTAAACACTGCACGAATTGCCGGCTCATCGTCGCCCCGCAATAGATAGCGCTTCGAAAACATCGGCCGACCTACGAACTCGATCCCTCTGCCGCGGAACCAGCTCGCGATCGTGTCCCCAACTTGCTTCCGCCGCAGCATACACGCCGGCATCGCTGGCCCGTCCAAACTCAGGTTCAGCACAGTCGTCTTCCACACGTGCGTGCTCTTGCCGCCACCCGTCGTGTATTGGTAATCGAAGATCGCGAGCCGCCGCTCACCGCTGCCCCCCTGCAGCATGTTCGCGACCTTCTTGCTGCGCCCCTTCGAAAACAGTTGAAAGCTGCTGAGCTGGGCCACGAGCCCGTCGCTCCCAACCGGCCGATACTCGAGCCGCAGCTCCGCCGCGATGCGTTCCATCGCCTCGGCCCGCTTTCGCCGCTTGCGCCTGCTAATGAGCGCGACTGCCCCGACCACCGCAATCGTAGCCAGAGCAACCCCAATGACGATCCACGCCGTTTCGGCATCGTTCCCGCGCCTGCGCCGCGCCACCGCTAACAGCCCCTGCATCATTACCTGCTCCCTCTGTACACCTCTCGCTAAGCGAGAGGAAGCTCCGTCTCGCAACTAGCGCACCCCGCTTATCTCGATTCGTTGCGGCACCAACAGTGGCCAAAAGCACTTACTGGACATTTGTCCACAAATAAGTTATATTGCCATCACTTTTTTCAACGCGAGCCAACACCCCTTGCTCACTGTCGGTCCCGCAGGCGAGCCCGCTTCAGCGGGCGGGTCTGAGTCCAGCCCCCGTTCTACGAAAACTCGATACCTCATTCCATGCCACCCGCCCCAGCAACCAGCGTCTCCGCCACCCCAGTCTCTCGCCGTGAGATATTGTCACGTTCACACTCGTCCTGCGCGCTCTCAGGCCCAATATTCCCCCGCTGGTTCAGACCTAGCCGTCCACTTCAGCCTAGTTTTTCGGTATTTTTCGACCGCCGAGCCCTTGGCTAGCCATGAATTTTGTCCCGAAAAATCGTGTCTCGCGTTATTTCCGACGACTCAAAAACGAAATCCCTTGCCGCTCAACAACTTGGGCTACGAACACGCCAAAGGTCGCGAACCCAATATTCCCAAATTCGCCGCCGCCAGCTGGTCGGCAGCCTCACAGGATCGCCAGCGGGTTGCGACGCTCTTCCAACGTCCCACGCGTCACCCCCACCCGATTCGACGCCTTCAGCGCCTGCCACACGTGTTTGCCATCCGTCCGGCCCGCGAGCAAATCTTCGTACAGTCTGATCACGCCTCGAGCTTCCTCCCCACTTTCCGACAACAGCTCAATGCGAAAATCGCGCAAGCCGCGCGAAACAAGCGTCGGCGCCACTTCCGCCGCACTCTGCGGCACCGCGTTGTACAGCGTGTTCCGGCAACCCACGTCCGCGTGCAGCACATGCTCCATCCCCACCCGATCGCGCAGTTTCACCGCGTGCACATCGCACGGCCGTCCGCAATTGTGCTTATTCGTCCCCGGCGAAAGAACCGCGCAAAAGACGCAATGCTCCATATGGAACATTGGCATGTGTTGATGAATCACCACCTCCAACCACTCCGCCGGCGCCGCGTCCACCAGCTCCAACAGCTGATCGCGGTTGAGATCATAAGAAACCGTCACCCGCTCCGCGCCGCGCGACCGCAGATATTCCACCGTCCACTGGTTCGCCGCATTGAGCGAGAAATCGGCCGCAAACGGAATCCCCTGCTCCGCACAAAACGCCATCCCCGCCAGGTTCCGCACGAGAAACCCGTTCGCGCCATGCTTCGCCATCGCTCGAAAGATCCCTGTCTCGCCCGGTTTCTGAATGCGCGGCGTAGCGAGATAAATCAGCGCCCCCTGCCCGGCCGCAATCTCGACCGCCGCCCGGTATTCACGAATGTCCTGAAACTCCGCCACCAGGTTCTGCACGCCGCAATCGGCTGCGGCGTTCAATTGGTCGAGCGTCCGACACAACACTCGCAATCGCGGCGCTGCCGAAGAATTAGCCGCTTCCAAGAGC
This sequence comes from Lacipirellulaceae bacterium, assembly GCA_036271295.1. Classification (GTDB taxonomy): domain Bacteria; phylum Planctomycetota; class Planctomycetia; order Pirellulales; family Lacipirellulaceae; genus JABDGM01. Next base: position 7,193 of record DATBAY010000248.1, read on the forward strand.
GGACGCAAAACTTCCGTAGAATTCACAATCCGTCGCGCCGGACGCGCAGCATTCGACTCCGCAAGCCGCTCCACCATCGTATGCCGCAACTTGCCGAGCACGCTCAGCGGCGCCATGGGTTCATCAACGATTTCCGTCCGCAGATTCCGCAGCTCATAAACCGTACCGCCGAGTCGCCCCAACTGCTCTTCCAGCACCTGCTGCGTCAACGGGTGCTTCGTCGCCGCCACAAGCGGCTCCGCCGCTTCCACTTCGCAGCGCGCCCCGTTCGCCGCCACACCCACAATTCGCAACCGCTCACCAACCGCCGCCCGCACCAGGAGATCCAACCCCACTCGCCGCTGCGGCTTGGCGCCGCTAAACGTTTTTCGCAGCCGCGCCGTAAGCTGCGGATCATCCGTCTTCCACAACTGCTGGCCAACATGCAGCCGCGAGAAATCGATGTCACCCCGCCCAAACGCGAGTTCAACGTCCCCCTCGCCCCGCGGCGTAACGCCATACACGCGCCCGCCCTGCTCCTCACCTTCCTCCCGATTGCCCGCAAACACGACACCATCGCCAGGCGCCAGCGAGCGACTCGCCATTACTTGCACTCGCTCGCCACGAATCGCCTGTACCTCGCCAACGAGCACCCCGCGCTTCGCGGAACTGAGCCCCGGCACAAGCATCTTGTGATCGCAACCACCGAGCCACCCCGGCGAGAACCCCCGCGAGAACGAAAGCTCCATCTCCGTGGCATCTTGCTGCGTGAACTGCGCCTTGCGACCGACAATCGCTGCATCAAGTGCCCGCCGATACTGGCGCGTAATGTTCGCCACGTACTCCGGCGTCTTCAACCGGCCTTCAATCTTAAAACTGCTCACTCCAGCATCAATCAGCTCCGGCACGAGCGCATACGCCGCCAAATCTTGTGGACTCAGCAGATATTTTACATCGCCCAAGTCGACATCTCGCCCATCGCACACCAGATCGTACGGCAACCGGCAAGCCTGCGCACACTGCCCGCGATTGGCACTCCGACCACCGAGCGATTCACTCGTAAGACACTGCCCCGAGTAAGCGACACACAATGCGCCATGCACGAACGCTTCCAGCTCCATGCTCGTCTGACTGCTTATCGTACGGATCTCAGCGATCGAGACTTCGCGCGCCAGCACCACGCGCTCGATACCCAACTCGGCAGCTTTCGCAATGCACTCCCCGCTGGTGAGCGTCATCTGGGTCGAAGCGTGGACCTCGAGATCCGGACTAACGGCCTGCAGCAACCGCACGAGCCCGAGATCCTGCACCAGCACCGCATCAACGCCCGCTTCGGTGAGCCGCACAATGTGCCGCTCGATCGCCGCCAGCTCGGAAGGAAAGACGAGCGTGTTGAGCGTCACGTACCCGCGGACGCCACGCTCGTGCAGAAACGCCATCACCTCCGGCAGCGCATCGAGATGCAAATTCGTCGCGCGGGCCCGCGCATTGAACCCGCATTCGAGCCCGAAATACACGGCATCCGCGCCATTTTCCACAGCCGCCTTTACGCACAGCCGATCACCCGCTGGAGCAAGCAGTTCCAACTTACGGCGCACTTCGAGCTTGGACTCGGACGAATTCATCTAGGGCAAATCCAGCTTGGGATACAAATGGCGCGTGGCATGCACCATTGTAACCCCCTCGCCCTAGCTCGGACACGCCGCAGTCTTCGTTCGAGTTCGCGTGGTCGGCGACTTGCGGGCAGGCGCAGCAGCTGTGTGAACGACTTCATGCTCGAGCAGCCACTGTTTTCGAGCCAGCCCGCTAGCGTAGCCTGTGAGCGTTCCATTTGCACCGATGACACGATGACACGGTACGATCAGCGCAATCGGATTCGCGCCGTTCGCGGCTCCGACGGCGCGACTCGCTGTCGGCCGACCAATTTTCGCCGCAATCTGCCCATACGTTTTCGTTGTTCCCGGCTTAATCGACCGCAGTGCACGCCACACAGCTCGCTGGAACGCGGTGCCACCGGTGGCCGTGGGGATGCGATCCGACGCATTCATATCACCCGCAAAATAGGCGTCGAGTTCCCGCACGACTTTTGCCGGCGGCGTTCCTTTCGTCAGCGTGTACTCCCGATAGTGATCCCGCAGGAGTCGATTCATCCGCGACTCGTAACCAACGAAGTCCAATGCGCGCAGAACTCCGGTTTCATCCGTGACCAGCAAAATCGAAGACATCGGAGACTTATAAGTGCTAAGCCGTAAGTGCATTGAAATTCTCCTTTACTGGTTGAACGATGTCGCCGTCGGCCATCCACAAATGCAGCGTGGCATACGCCCGCCACGGCCGCCAGCGCTCGGCGCGAGCCAACAGTTTTTGTGCGCTGGGGCGGCGACCCGATTCGGCGGCGCGCCGCTGCAGTCCAATATCCGTAGCCAGAAACGCATCGCTCTCAGCGAGCGCCCGCATTGCAATGTATTGAGCCGTCCACTCTCCGACACCCGCCAACTGCCGCAACCGCATAACGGCTTCATCCAAATCGCGTCGTGGATCGAAAAGACGCGCATCCGCACGCACGGCATCTGCGATCGCAACCAAGGAGGCGATGCGCGACGTAGTGGTTCCCAAACCAGCCAACGACTTGACCGTAAACCTCTTCGGTTGCGGAAATGTGTGCGTAAGACCGGGCGTTCCACTCTGGTCGCCAACTTCGCTTCCCAACTTTGCCACAATGCGACCGAGAAGTGCCGTTGCTCCCGTGAGTGTAATCTGTTGGCCCGCGACGGCTCGGACTGCGATTTCGAATCCATCCCAGCCGCCCGGAACTCGCAAACCCGGTCTGGCGGCAACCAATGGGGCGAGCATCGGATCGCAGGCGAGCGCAGACGCAATGACGTTCGTCTCTGCGCCCAAATCGAACATACGGCGAAGTCGCGAAATGATCGTCGGCAACACATCGAGTTTGGACAATCGCACCGTCACACGCAGCGACGACTGTTCCGGCGCGTTCGACACGTGAATCGAACCGATCGAATCGCCGAATTCGATGACGCGGCTGTAAGTTTCACCTTCGACCACTTCGAGACTTGGAATCGCTCGCACTTCCAGGAAGCGCATCATGGTCGCCCAATCGTACGGTGGCCGATACGGCAGAAAAATCGTGATTTCAGCTGCGGCCGATGTGGCGGCCTTCCGCCGTCGAAGTTCGCTCGGCCGACGCTTATACATCCGTTGGAAGACGTCATTGAATCGCCGCACGCTGCCAAACCCGCTGGCCAGCGCGACCTGGATCATCGAAAGATTCGTTTCATGAATCAGCTGCTTCGCGAGCAATACCCGGCGTGTTTGCGCAACCGTGATTGGGGCAGCCCCGATATGCTTATTAAACAGGCGACGGAGCTGGCGTTCGCCGATGTCGAGCCGATCGGCGAGCGAGATGACATCGGCATCGTCCAATGCGCCGGCCTCGATCAGCTTCAATGCCCGCGAGACAGTCGCTTCGGTCCCGCGCCAGACATCGAGATTTGGCGAACTCTCCGGCCGACATCGCAAACAGGGTCGAAAGCCGGCTTCCTGCGCTGCGGCGGCTGTCGGCACGAACGTGCAGTTTTCCAGTTTCGGTGGTCGCGCCGGACAAATCGGCCGGCAGTAAATGCCCGTTGTCTTTACGCACGTGAAGAACCGCCCGTCGTAGCGGGCGTCGCGTGCCTGAACAGTTCGATAACAGACGGCGGGGTTAAGCTCCATAATGTTAACTATAGAAGCAAACCGCGGTTCGTCTCGCCGTTTTCGGACCTCAATGGTTGGGCTGAACTTTTTTCTGTGGAACATTCAGCGACCCGGCGTGCGGGTTATCGGCATGTGCGTGATCAGCAAGGATTGGATATCCGCGTATGTATACCCAGTCATCCTTTTTCGCGGGAACATGGCACGTCTTGCAATCGGTCGTGTAGTCAGTCGCAACGTTGCGCGCGGGTTCATTCGCGTAAAAGAGCGCCCATCCCCAGCCATCGCCCCACAAATCGTTGCCCGGGAAACGCCCCTTCGCATCTTTAATCATCACGAACCACAGCTTGGTATCGGTTGCCCAATGAGCTTTTCCAGTCGTGAGATTTTCCGATGCGGTACCGCAGACTTCCTTCACCAAAACGGCGCCGTCCGGAAACTTGCCATCGCGGAGATATGCGGCAACATCTTGCGGTCGCGCGTAGACATTATGCAGCTCATCGATCGACTTCTCATCCTTCGTAGCGTCCGCAAACGTGCCTAAGTACGTAAACTTTTCCCGAAAATCGGTAGGCCGCGAGATGCTTCCATCTTTAGTAACGTAAGGACAGAATTCAGAACTGGCGGGCGCATCGTCCGCAAATGAAAACCGAAGAACTGTTGATGTCGCCAAAGCAACGATCGCGAGTCCACAAAGCATGAGAGAACGAAAATGCTTGATATTCATTGTCGTCACCTGGTGAGAAGAAGATCTTTGACCATGGGTCCGTATTATACGTCGTCGAGCAATATTACTTTGATCGTGGTGCGGCCGCGCGCAGCACGGGGTAGTACTGGCTGAATACGTAGTCAGTCGCGGCGCTGTTTTGGTGGCATTTGTTGCATGATGGAGCGCTGTTTTTGGAGACCTCGGCCTTCAATGGGTATTTGTGACCAAAACTGAAGTAGGCCCAATTGCCGGGCTCGTCTTTAAATCGCTTTGAGTCCTTGATCGAAACTTCAAGGCCTGTAAAGTCACCCATGAAATAGCCTTTGCCACTTGTAGCTTCTTTAGCTCCGACGCCGATGAGTTCTTTGACCATTACCGTGCCGTCGCGAAATTCGCCCGTCTTCTCATATTGCGCGAAGCTTTCCGGATCAATGTAGACAGCATGAAATTCCGGAAAGGGAGCTTCCCCGCCGTTGAGATCGTTGGGCGTTAGCGGAGTTCCAACATACACCCATTGGCGATATCCCGAGGGCTTTTTCAATTTGCCGGCGGAGGTGAATTCCACGTTCGCCGTTGGTTTGTCAGGTGCGGCCGCGTTCACCGCCAAAACGTACCCCACCGAAACGAATCCAAGCAGGAATACGACACTTACTTGCGCGCGTAGCCGTGGCATTTGAAACACCGGTCACCTCCTCGTCAGTAAAAACTGAGTCTCGAATCTCTCGCGGCCACACAACATTGGCCGCGATCGTCGGTCTCAATTCTAGCGGCCGCGTGGGCCAGGCTCTGTCATTTGGATGACAATGATTAAAAACAGTCGCGGTTACATTCCGGCAGCTCGATCGAGACCGGCTAAATCGTCGACGCAGAAAAAACTTCGCGTGTACTCGATTAACCCTTCGTTTCGCATTCGGACCAGTTCGGCGCTGACTACCGGGCGAGCCGCGCCTACAAGTTCCGCGAGATCCTGATGGGTAAGTCGGACGTCGATCGTATGACCATGCTTGCAGCGATCTCCTTCGTAACAAATCAAATCGCGGAGCGCCGCTGCCATGCGCGCCCGAATTGGGTTCTTAAATTGCCAGTGCAGTCTACGCTCCAGAAATTGCCCGCGGCTTGTTTGCGATTCCAGCATAAACGCGGCTAGTTCGGGCTGCGCGCGAGTGGCCGTTTCGAGCTCTTCGCAGTCAAGCTGAATGAGATCCACGCGGCCGTGGGCCAATGCTAGTTCGCGCGGCTGCGAGATAAACCCGAGAAAGGCGCTGCCTTTAAATGGACAATCCCCAAATAATGCGCCTCGGCCAAGAATCAGGCGGATGAAACGGCTGTCATCGCTGCTCGGATCGACGAGCTTGACATAACCGGTCGTAACGATCCAACACCGGCCTTCGGGCACCGCAGTGTAGATGAGTTTCCCTGCAGCGAACGACCTGCGTCGTGCGGAACGCAGCTTTCCGCACGTCCGAGCGAATCGCGTTGCCCACTCCGACTTCAGCAGCATTGAAATCTCCTCGTTTGGAGAAAGATGATCGTCACGGGGAATCGTGCGAGCCTCTTTATTGGTGCGGGACTAATCCAGCTTCCGCGTTCGCAGCCAGCGCTCGAGCCAGCGGACGGTTTCGTCATGCTTAAGCGTTTCGGTGTGCAGAAATAGCGCGCGCGACTTCGTGAGTAACTCATCCGTCGCGTCTGTATCGATGTCAAGCACGGGGTGGTCGCCCTCTTTCTGCATGTGCGTGAACAGATACACGTTTTGCGCAGCGAGATGATCCGTGAAGATACTGAAGAACGCTCCTTTGGGATGGCGGTGCATCCAATTCACGAACATATCCAAGTTGCCGTAACTGGAATCGAGCAGGCAGACACCGGTGAGGTCCGCGTCCAGACCGCCATGGTCGGCGCAGCAGGCGAGTCCTTTATATGCGCCGCTATGGCCAGCGATGAGCACCTGCCCAATCGCCGGCTGATCAATCTTCTTCTCCGTGTGAAGCGTCGCCAGCGATTCCTCGACCAGATGCTTGAGGCCGTCTTTATCTTCCAGCTTGCCACAACCCGAGTCGGTGGCGTCGCGCGGCCCTTCGGGGAAGATCAGGACGATGCTCTTACCGCTGGCTGCGATCTGTTCGCGAAGTTTGTATTCGGCAATCGCCTTGCGAACGTTGTTGCTCCAGCCGTGAAGATACACGAGCACGTTCACTTTCGACGCGCGGTGGAAGTCGCGCGGAATGAACAGGCCGACAGTGCTATCGGAGTAGTGCGGATCGCGCGGGAACTCGGTTTTGTTGTAGGTGTAACCCTTCTCTCGGCTGGGATGAGGATATGGCGCCGATTCCATCGGCACGAACGCCGTCTCCCCGTCGTCGGACTTTTCCCATTCGATCGCCGGCTTTTCATCTGCCTTCGCGATCGCCGCGCAGTTCAGGCCAACAATCGCGAACCACAATGCGACGACGAACGGCTTTCGAGTCATGCGATTTCCCTCGTACTTCATAGTTCTTTGCAGCAAACATTTTTACCACAGCGGCTCGACGCACACGAAGCGTACAGCGGCACATTCATTCGCCGCTTCCGACCGCTTGCTCACGATTCGATGCCGATCTGCTCTCAAGATAGTGACACACGGTTGGCACAGCTATGGCGCGGCAAAAGATTGACGGCGGGCACTCGATTCTCTTTGATAATCGAGTGGTCATGTGCACGTTCCAGTTCTGGTGCGCAACGATGCGATCCGATACTTGCTACTTGCATGAGGCACGACTACGAAACTCCCGTTATCGTGGGATCACGTTGGTCGAGCTATTAGTTGTCATTGCCATCATTGGAATTCTGATCCAACTGACGGTTCCTGCCGTCCAAGCCTCGCGGGAAGCAGCGCGACGCGCGAGCTGCGAAAACAATTTGCGACAGCTTGGCATCGCGACGCACATGCATGTTAGCGCCCAGCGCCACTTTCCCACCGGCGGATGGACTTACGTGTGGGTTGGTGATCCCAATCGAGGCTTCAGCGAAAGGCAACCGGGCGGATGGTGCTATAACCTTTTGCCCTATTTAGACGAAGATACTTTACACGATCTAGGCCGGAACCTGGCGGACGCGGACCGACGTCGTTTAGGCGCCGAGATGTTTAAGACTCCGGTGTCTGTCTTCACCTGCCCCTCGCGGCGCGCGGCACGCGCTTGGCCGTTCATTCGCACGGGAACGCTCATCAACATTGACGACGTATCGCTAGCGGGACGGAGCGATTACGCGGCAAATATCGGGAGCTTGATGCCGTCCGACCAACACGGCAAAGGCCCAGCCGCACTGACTGAGGGCGACCGCTGGACGGACGGAAATGATCCAGCATCGCAATGGGTCGCCACGATTCAGAATGGGATCGTCTATCAGCGCAGTCTGGTGAAGCCTGCGATGGTCGTGGACGGCCTCAGCAAGACTTACCTATTCGGCGAGAAGTTTATGGACCCGGCCTACTACAGTACGGGCGATTCCAACGGCGATGACCAAAGCCTTTACATCGGTTTCGATCGCGATAATTGTCGATCGGGCCACCCGTGGCACGTGCCGATGCAGGACAAAAGCGTGCCTCCACTATGGATGGCGCAAGGTGATTCGCCGGGTGTCACCGATTGGAATTTCGGAAGTGCTCATGCAATCGGTTTCCACATGGCGTTTTGCGACGGCTCCGTGGAACGATTCGGCTACGACATCGATGCGGCAGTTCACGCAGCACTCAGCGGGCGAAATGATAGCGACAGTGCAAACCACCCATAGGCGCTTATTCTTCTCGTGGATCTGCACGGCGTGCGTAGCCGTCGCCGGGCACGCGGCCGAAGCCGATCACGGTTTCATCCGCAAAACGTATCTCGGCGACAACGGAAAAACCTTCAAGTACGTCGTGTTCGTTCCGGCGCATCTCGAGCCGCAGCAAAAGTTGCCGGTAATCTTATTCTTGAACGGCTGGGGCGAAAACGGTGACGATGGCCTGCGCCAAATCAGCAATAATTTCGGCAGCGATGTTTGGCGCATGCGCGACTATTTTCCTTTCCTGGCCGTTTGTCCGCAGTGCTCCTACGTGGGCGTCTGGACGCCCGGTTCTGAAAATGCGGCGATGGCCATGGCCGTGCTCGACGCGGCCATTGAGGAATACGGCGGCGATTCCAAGCGAGTTTGCGTCACCGGCGCGTCTGTCGGTGGGGCGGGAGCGCTTGCGCTCGCGTCGCAATATCCGTCTCGATTCGCGTCGGTCGTGCCCGTTGCGGTCGGCTCGGCGGGCGATTTGAAAAACCTTGCCGGCGTGGGGATGCCGATCTGGTGCTTTTATAATTCCGAGGACGAATACAAACTTGCCGATTCGGCTCGCACGATGCGGCGCGAATTGTTGCAAGCCGGGCTGAGTCCATTCGTGACGGAGTTCAACGCGATTGGTCACAACGCCTGGGATTCCGCGTACGGGCCGCCGGCATTGTATCGCTGGATCCTCGAACACGATCTGGACAATCGAAATGCTCGGCCCTTCCGCTTGATCCCTCCCGTAGAAGCTCTCCGGGAATGGAGGCCAAGGGGCTCCGCCACCTGGGTTGCCAATAACGATGAGGTGACTGCCAGCCTCGCCGGTAACAGCGGCGAGGCATTCCTCACGTCGCCTCCGCTGGGATCTGCCGGAGAATTCCACTTCGACGTTTTCTTACAAAAGGAGGCCTG
>DATBAY010000249.1:0-1612 GCA_036271295.1 Lacipirellulaceae bacterium
AAGATCGTCGCTCGCGGCTCGCCAGTCATGGCAAATCGAACGGCCGGCATTCTGGGCCAAATGTTTCTCTATGGAGTTCACCGCGCTATTGTGGAATCAAGTCCAGTTCAATTGCTTTACGACCCAGGCGGGAAGGAAAAACCCCGCTCACGCTGCCTCGCTGAGGATGAGATCAAGGCACTCCTGAACGACCCAAAAGAGGCGACCCGGTTCGAGCGCCTCGCGCATGTGATCGTGCTTCTGCTTTTGACCGGACAGCGCCGCGGAGAAATCGCCCTCGCCCGCTGGATCGATATCGATTTCGACCTAAAGACTTGGATCATTCCTGACGCACACGCTAAGGGTAAAAAAGGCGAACGCAAAGGCCACACGGTTCCCCTCTCCGATTGGGCCGTGAAGGAATTCGAAGCCCTGCAGCGGCTCGCCAAGCGCGCCCGGCACGTACTGCCGAACGATACGGCCGATGGCCCTATCAATCCAAAACTGCTCACGCGTGGCGTTGCACGCTGTCAGGCGCGAATGAAGAAGCTACGCATAGCCGAATTCACGCTCCATGATCTGCGGCGAACCTGCCGTACCGGCCTAGCCCGCTTGAAGGTCGCGCCGCACGTCGCCGAACGAGTGCTGAATCACGCACAGGAGAAAATTCCCGGCACCTACGACACTCACGACTATCTCGAGGAAAAACGCGAGGCGCTCGACAAGTGGGCGGCGCATCTTGAGGGGCTTCTCGCATGAGCCGCCCTATCGGTGGCCGCCATTGGAGGCAGTTCGATAGCGAAGCCGCGGTCGCTGAATTTCAAAGACTGCTGGCGATTTGGCGTTGCTCTGACCCAAAAGGTCCCGCTGTATTGCAATCGTTTGATAGCGTGCCGTCCGCGCTGCGATCCGGCGTATATTCCAACGCCATTCTGCACTTATCGCATAAAGCACTTCTAGACCTTTTGCGCGAAGACTTCCGGAGTGGAGATTCCACTCAAATTGCTCTTCGTTTGGAACATCGTCGAGAACGCCGGGGTTTATATCGCCGCCTTGTTTCTTCGGACGCGTACTGGAATCTAATTGCAAATTTATTCTCACCAGACGACGACGATCCGAACCCCTGGGTCGCTGTTCAGTTCCTCGTGGAAATGATCGATTGGTTGGAAGTTGCGAGCATGCTTCATAGCGGAGCGCTCGGCGACACGCACTTATTCGCTGCCAAGCTCGCGGCCGACGAAGCGCTCGACCAGTCAATGATAAACAGCGCGTTGGATCGTGGTGACGATGAACTAGCATCAAAATGGGAATCTGAAAGGGGTCCTGAACTTCCGCCGGGATTCAAGTTTGACGTTAGCCTTTTGGGACACTCGAAGGGAAACTCGCAAGCGTCCGCCCGCGCCTGGATTATCCGGCAACTCAACGTCATAATCCCCTCCAGGCTTACACCTTCCCTCGATCGCTACGCGACGATTTCCCAGCTACTTACCTTGGCCGACATACCCGTCGATTCTGTATTTGTGCGAACCACCGCGACGCGCCAGAAAGCCTAAAACCATTTCGGCAGGTTCCCTGTAGGCAATTCCGCTTGTTACCGTTCTCCAACGTCATCAAGACGTTTTAGGAGATGCCG
>DATBAY010000250.1:0-6305 GCA_036271295.1 Lacipirellulaceae bacterium
GTGGAGTTTGTTGCTGATGCCATCGTATTCAATGCCGTACGCATTGGTCGTATTACTATTAAAATTTTGCTCGTGCGTTTTTTGAAAAGACACCAAGCTGTTATCGGCGAAAACGGCGTAGTTTTTGCCATCGACAACGAAAGCAAAAATATCCGTTACGTCCGTTTCCGGATACTCATCACTTCCGAATACAAAATCCGCTTCAACAGACGATCCATTCGCGGGCACGGTAAAGCTAAACTTGAGCGAGTTAACGTCGTTTATAGCCTTATTCTGATCACCAAGAATTGATCGTAACAGTGCCACGTCACTTGTGGAGGTGCCTCCAGGCGCTGTTCCGTTGACTGCACGATGATCGAACTCCGTGTTCGTGTTGGAAGATGGTATGTTTGCAAGACCATTGGTCATAAGAATCGCATGCGTCGGAAATGCCACCGTGGGAAGAGTTGAATCGAACGAGACCAACTGAAACGGGCCATTACCCGCGTCATTCAGTAACGCGGACTGTGCCGTATTCGCATCGGCGATGTTGCCGACTCTTCCCACGAATTGGGCAGATTGTGGAACCACGCTAATGCCGCTATTCGGTTGTACGAGAGCGCTAATAAGTTCAGCGGCGGGGTCGACATTTCCCTGAACAAGATCAAGGGCCCCGGTATCAACTAGCGTTTGATTAGCCAATGCCAGCCGCGCTTCGAGAATTTCAAAGCGGGATCGGCGAGGACGACAAGAAATAGCGCGCACGAGATTTTGTTTCCAACGTGTGAAGTGACAATCTATTAATTCACAATGCCTCGTCGTTGCCTCAACGCTGCTCTTGCCTGATTCTCTCTAACTAATTCACGCGAAACACAACTGCTTGGTAGTAGCATTTCCAATCTTGCTTAAGAAGCGTTCCGAGCTTCCCCAGGTATTGGTCAACTTCTGCATCTGACGGGCCTTGATGCGCGACGCCACCGCGAGTGGGGCCTTCGATCATCCGCGGGTAGCCCGTGCGAAATATCGTGCGGTTTCCTAACCAATCAGTCGTGGTTTGCCAGGGCGTGTGTTTGAGCGTTTCCACCTCGTCTGCCCTAAGCGGCGTAGTTCGAGTAAAGGCCACAACTAAATGTTTGCCAGCGCCGCCTTGGCCGATTTCTGCCCAGGGCGTCTTTTCATCGACTGGTGGATCCTGGATTGCTAAGCGGGCAGTTGCCAAATCGCTTTCTTCGGAGAGATGTGCCTCGCCGTTTGGCCGATACCAGAGCACGTACAAATAGCCGGCCTTAGGAATCTGAACGTTGATCTGTAAGCGGTCGCCAGACACAACGTGATCGACTTCATCATTGAAGAGCAGCGAACTGCCTGGCTTGCCGAGAGGTTGAATCTTCAAGCTCAACTGAACTTCCTGTTTATCGAGCCGGGGGCTGGCTTCGGGTTCAATGGTTCCAGCGCCGGCTGTCGCTTCGGAGTTCGAGTGGTTCGAGAAGATGATGGCACCGGCCACGAGGAGAACCGCGGCTGCTGCCGCGAGGCTCTTCCAGCTTTGCCACTTTGGCCGAGGCGCTCGCGCCGTGGCGCGGAGATCGCGGGCCATGTCGCCGGCAGTCGTATAGCGCTCGGAGGGAGATTTGGCCATGGCTTTGAGGCAAATCCGCTCGAGCGCCGGAGAAATTGTGCCGTCCATCACACGTGGCGGAGCTGGATCGCGCTCTTCGATCTCGCGCAACATCTCGGTGTCGCTTGTGCCGGTCCAGGGCGAGCGACCGCAGAGCACTTCATAGAGCATGACGCCGAGTGAAAACACGTCGGATTGCGAAGTGGCCCAGTGCGAATTGCATTTTGCCTGTTCGGGGCTCATGTAGCGAATGGCGCCGACGCGGCTGCGGTCGCCTTTGTGCCAGAATTGGTTGTCCAAGAGGGCCAAACCGAAATCGACGATTCGCGGCTCGCGGCGACCGTTGGCTTGCGTAATGAGAATGTTCGATGGCTTGACGTCGCGGTGGACAATCCCATTACGGTGGGCATAGTCGAGGGCGTCGGCAATTTCGGCGACCCAGAGGACCGCTTCCGGCCGTTGATAATCTTTTTGTTTGAGCACCGCGCTCATGGAGGGGCCGGAGATGTGCTCGTAAATGAGCGCGATCGGCGCGTCGCTGCCTTGGTAGACATCGAGCAAGCGCACGATATGCTCGTGACGTAATGCGGCCGCGCTTTGCGCTTCATGTAAAAAGGCGTCGCGTTTTTCCTCCGAAACGTCCGACCAGGTCCGCGGAACCTTGATCGCCACTTGACGTTTGGCGAGCGGATCGTAGCCCTGATACACGCGACCAAAACTTCCGGCGCCGATCAGCTCGAATATTTCGTACTTGCCGATCTTGCGAGGATCGGGGGAGGCGGGGCTCGCTTCGCTGCTCAGCATGGCGAGGGTCTGGCTATCGATCGAAGTCGTCGAGCGCTGCGCCTGATCGAAAACGCTGGTTTTGGCCAAATCGGGTTCGGGCCGCATCATGTCGCTCAGATCTTGCGAAAAAGAGAAAAACCGCCGGAGTTCCTCCGCATGGGCTGGGTGGCTCGCGATAAATTTCGGAATATCGATCGCCTCATTGCGATCCAACCGCGCTAGCAGGTCGGCAATGAGGAGGTCCAAGTCGCTATCTTGGCTAGTTTCGGCCGATGTCTTTTCGCTAAGCTTCGCCATGGCGTTAGTTTCCTTCTGAACCGGGCGGCATAGGTTTCACTTCGATCGTGTTATGGTTCAATGGGCCGCAGGGCTCAAAACTTGCGTCCTACCGTAGTAGGCTCCGATGACCGACCAAATGAGCGCGCCATTTCAGTGACACTCCAAAAACATTGGCGCTAGCGGCCAATTCGGCTGATTTCTCTACGCGATTTGGCTGAAGCTGCCGATTTTTTCACGCAGTGCTTCCTGCCCTCGCCTGAGCAATCCCGCCACCGCGCCCGTCGTTTTTTCCACCGCGAGGGCGATCTCACTCAATTTCATGCCTTCCATATAGCGCATCCGAAGCACGTCGCCCTGAATCGTTGGCAACGCTTGCAAAGCCGCCGCGAAGCGCAGCGCTGTCTCGCCGTTCATGACGAACGTGCTGGGTGAGTCTTCTCGTCCCAAGGGATGCATCCAGGTGAGCGATGCTGAAGCGGTGCCGCCATCTAAATTCTGTTCGCGTCGGAGATCGCGGATCCCGGCACGATGATCGCGGACCTTATCCGCAATGTTTCGACGCAGCATTTGTTTGAGCCAGGCTGAAAGCTCGGGCTCGGTGTTGCCTCGGAAGCCTTGAATTCCGCGAACCATTTCGATTTCAGTTTCTTGGACGATATCTGACGCACCGACTCGCTGTTCGAGCGCGCGGCCAACTTTCATCGTGGCGATCGTCTGCAAGAAGGGCCGATATCGAGTGCAAAGCTCATTGAGCGCACGCTGATCGCCCAACTGCGCAAGCGGTATCAGACGACCGATTTCGACTTCTGATGGATCCATCGTGCTGTGAGCCGATCATCCGCAACCAGCCGCCGCGAGAAAGAGCTAATGAATTCGCCAGCCAACCAAATTCTCGCCAATCACCTGTTTTACCTTGCCGTAAGGCTGGGGGGGAGAGTCGCCGCTCTATTTTCTACTTGGCGGCTATTTTTTCCGGGCTGAAGGCCGATTTCCTGACCTCGGTCATCAAAAAAGCAATGATTTTTAGCCGTTGTGCAAGGAATTTGAGGGGAGCGCGCAAAACTCGGCTCCGAGCCGAGCCTACTTGGATAGAGACCAAGAAACATCCACTGCCCTGAAAGGATCAAAAAATGACGACTTCTAACAAACAACATGGCCTCCGGCCGCTGTCGTCTTTGACCTGCTTCATCGTGCTGCTTTCCGCCGGAGTGGCACTCGGCCAATCGGAATCGGATCCGGCGCAGGCACCGATCTTTCGGCCAGTCAGCCCGAATCCGGTTGAGATGGGATTCACGCAGCACCACTCTTCGACATTCGCGGAAGGCGCTCAGCGCGGTCGGGCAGCGGTCATCCAAGCGTATGGCAACTATCAGCTTGACGAGAGCCAGGCTGCCGTGCTTCGGCAACAAGCGCGGGCCCTTGGTCGACAGAATAATTTGAAACAAACCGAAGCCCTGCACACGCAAGAAGCCATGTGGGATGACGCTCGAATCCGAGACCACGAGCAGCATGAAGCGCGTGTCGTGGAGGGACAAAAAATTCTCGCCGAGAAGCGGGCCACGGTCTATCGGCAGGCCTACCAGCTCTCGCCGAGCGAATTCGATGCCAAGACCGGTGCGATTGCGTGGCCACTCGCGCTCCAAGACGAGAAATATCAGAAGGTCCGCGAGCATGTGGAAGAGTTGTTCCGGATTCAGCGGAGCTACGGCGACCCGCAACCGGCAACGGCAACCGATCTCGCTCGCAGCATCGAAACATTGCGACGGACCTTGCGAAGCGACGTGAGCAACCTTGCCAAAGAAGATTATGTCACGGCCTCGAAATTCCTGGTCGGCCTGAAGTTGGAAGCCGAATCGCCCTCGGCTGCCTGAACGAACCATTGTTTCGCGTCCCGCGATTGACGGTTACTCGTCGGCCGCGGGATTTTTTTGTTCTTGTATCAGGTGTCGAGAAAGTGATCGCGAGTCGATTCTTGCTCGGGGTGTGATATCCGCCGTTACGCTAGTCATTTTCGGCGACAATGGCTTCGAGATCTCGAGAGCGAGTTTCAGGCAACGTCCAAACCCAAGCCGCCGTTGCGATCGCGAGGACGAGTGGCACGCACAGTCCGCCCGTGAGGCCGTACTTCGAAACGAAAAAGCCTACGACGATCGGCGCCAAAAATTGGATGCCGCGAGCGCAGTTGTAAACGGTTCCCATCGCGAATACCCGAATTTGGGTAGGAAAGAGTTCTGCGAGCAGCGCACCAAATCCGGCGGTGCAGCCCGAGCCAATCCCGAGTAGGAACAGGTCGGCCCAGAAATAGATGGGGCGAGACAACAGATAATGCCAATGAAATGTGAGTGGATACAAAGCGAGCGCGGTTAGCAGCGAGTAAGCGGTGAATGCCCAGCGGCGACCCAACCGGTCCGCAGTCAGGCCAAACCCGAGCATGCCGAGAAGCTGGCCTAGTTGGGCGGTCAAAATCCAGATGACCGATTTGCCAATTGGTTGTTGCATTTCTTCTTGCAGAAATTTCGGAAGCCAAAGGTAGCATGTCCAATAAGTTCCGAGTTTAAGGACACCAAGCAGCCAGCCTTTGAAAGTCACCCTCCACAATTGCAACTGGCTAAGAATCTTGATTGCTTCGATGGGCGAGGGAGGGCGATTCTTTTGCGTTTGCCACAGCGGCGACTCTGGCAGATGGTAGCGCGCAAGAATGGCTACGGCTGCAGAAGCGGAAGACAGCAGGAAGACGAGTCGCCAACCAATGAGCGGCGCCAATAAAAGGCCGACGAGCGCCGCCAGCGCGACACCCACGGGCTCACCCATCTGCAGCAGAGCAGAAGCCCGGCCACGGAGTTGGCGAGGCGCGGATTCGGCCAGCAGGGCGTGACCGACTGCCCATTCGCCGCCGACACCCAGGCCCGTCAACGAACGGAACAGAAACATCGTCGCGGGCCCGGTCGCGAATGCGGTGAGCGCCGTGCCCAGCGAATACAAACAAACGGTCCACATTAGCGTGCGCTTGCGGCCATAACGGTCGGACACGTAGCCGAACACAATTCCGCCGAGGCCGCTGGCACCAAGCGCCGCGCCGAGCAGTGCGGCCTCTTGGGCCTTGGTTAGTTGCAGTTCGCCACCGATCGGTATCAACAGAAAAGAAAAGAGGACCAAGTCGTAGAAATCGAACATCCACCCGGTGAACGCGATTAACCACGTTCGAACCGGAAAGCGTTGTGCTGTGGTGTCAGTAGCCAGCATCGAGCGGCTGTCCTCAGGGAGTGAAAAAGCGGGAACCTGTCAGTAACTGGTGAATGCGAAAACTATATCGAACTTTCGCCGTGAGGGCAGGCTCAAAGAGTAAAGATCGTCGCCAAGGATTGCAGGGATTTTTTCACGGAAAGTTCACTTAGACGGTTGCTTTTAGGGGTACACGCCGCTACACCAAAAGTTGGGCCATAGCGGGTTGGACTTAACAATTGCATTCTCGGCCAGGCGATCGAATGGGTTCTGTGCGACGTTACGCCCGCGGTGGCCAGCGCCAGGTTCGGGTCGCGAGTAATCATGCGTTGGCGGTCGGATGTTCCAAGGTCGGATCGCGCGCCTCGCGGCCGAAGATTCAGTCATCGTTCAGTTATCTATCTGTGCTGACATGCGTATT
>DATBAY010000251.1:0-12488 GCA_036271295.1 Lacipirellulaceae bacterium
ATGCCGCCGAGCACGCCTTGCAGGATGACGAGTACGAGGGCAGCGAACCCGAGCCCCTTCATCCACCGTCGGTTTTCATTCCGCAAAATTAACACGAGCAAACCGATCGTCAGCATGCCAACCGTTGAGGCCAACAGCCGATGCCCATGCTCGATAAACAAATCCCAAGGCCCAAGCAACCACGTTTGCCACGGATAAAGGAACAGATTGTAGCCGTAGGTGTTCGGCCAATCGGGCACGGCCATGCCCGCATCGGTCGTCGTCACCAAACCGCCGACCCACAATAGCGGAAAAGTTGCGCACGCCAGCACCAAGGCCCAGCGGTGGGTCCGCGCCGAGTATCCAGACGGTGATTGCGAAGCGAGCATGTCTTAGTGGGCAGGCGCGGCGACCGGGCGGTTCTGTGGCGGCGGCATCGTTTGCGGGTAGTAATCGATATCTACTTCCGGCGAACCGTATTCGTACGGGCCGCGGTAAATGACCGGTTGGAAATCGAAGTTGCCGTGACCCGGCGGACTCGGGGCTTGCCATTCCAGTGTGTTGGAGTGCCACGGGTTGCGCCCGGCCGGCGGGCCGAAGAAAATGCTGTAGAAGAAATTGATTGCGAAAATACTCTGGCTGCACACCATGGCGATCGCGCACCAGGTCATGAACTGGTTCAACGGCAACAGATGGCGGAACGTTTCGTAGTGGTATGGATCAGCGAGCCGTCGCGGGAAACCAACCCAACCCAAAATGTGCATCGGATAGAACACGCCGTTCAAAAAGATGAACGTCAGGAAGAAGTGAACCTTACCCCACTTCTCGTTCATCATGCGGCCGAACATTTTCGGAAACCAAAAGTAGATCGCCCCGAACACAGCCATCGCCGTGCCCGCGAACAGCACGTAGTGGAAGTGGGCGACAATGAAGTACGTATCGTGGATGAAAATATCGACCGGCGTGGCGGCCATGAAGATGCCCGACAGCCCACCGATGATAAACATCGACACGAACGACAACGCAAACAACATCGGCGTGGTGAACTGGATCTTGGCGCCCCAGATCGTGCCCAGCCAATTGAAGACTTTGATCGCGCTCGGAAGGGCGATGAACATCGTAGCGACCATGAACGTCATGCCGAGCACTGGGCTCATGCCCGAGACGAACATGTGATGCCCCCACACGATAAACCCGAGACCGGCGATGCCGGCGATCGAGTACACCATCGGCTTATAGCCGAACAGCGGTTTGCGGGCGAAACAAGCGATGATATCGGAGACCATGCCCATCGCGGGCAAGATCATGATGTATACCGCCGGATGGCTGTAGAACCAGAATAAGTGTTGCCACAACAGCGGCTGCCCACCGCCCGCGGCGTGCAGCGTGTTATTCCATGACCAGCCTTCCGGAATGAAGAACCCGGTGCCGAGCGTCAAATCGGCGAGCTGCATAAAGCCCGCCGCCGTGAGCACTGGCAATGCAAAGGCTTGAAGCACAGCGGTAATGAACATTGCCCAAATCGTCATCGGCAGGCGGAACATCGTCATCCCGGGAGCGCGCATCTGGATGATCGTCGTAAGATAGTTAACCGAGCCCATCATCGACGAAATACCAACGCACGTGAGACCGACCAGCCAGAACTTCTGCGCGTCGATCGTAAGTGAGAGGGGTGGATAGGATGTCCAGCCAGACATCGGGCCCGTGCCGATGAAGAAGCTCGTGCCGAACGCCAAGAATGCGGGCCACATGAACCAGTAGCTCAACATGTTGAGCGTGGGGAAGGCCATGTCGTCCGCCCCGATCATGAGTGGGATCAAGAAGTTGCCGAATGCACCGGCCAAAATCGGGATGATCACGAGGAAGATCATCACCGTGGCGTGCATCGTGAAGAGCATCGTGTAAGTTTCAGGGGCGATCTGGCCACCCTGAGCTGAGAAGAGCAGCCGGCCCAGGATCGGCATATCCGACCAGGGATACGCCAACTGCCAACGCACGCCGAGCGCGAGTAGCCCGCCGATGAAGAACCAAATCAGCGTGCTGAACAGGAATTGGATGCCGATTACTTTGTGATCGCGCGAAAAAACGTACGTCGACAGAAAACTGCCGGTGTGTGCGTGTTCGCCGTGGGCGTGAGCGTGGGAATCTGCGGTTATAGTGCTCATGGCGAAGGGATTTGGTCTAGAGACTCGTTCTACTTTGTGAATTCGGAGCTTGTTCGCTTACGGCGCGGTGGCTTGGGTGATGCGGTGGGCCTGCTGCTCGGCGTATTTCTTGGCGAGCCAGGCATTAAACTCGCTGCGCGGTTCGAACGTTGCTCGCCCGCTCATTTTGTAATGCCCCCAGCCGCATAGCTCGGCGCACACAATGTCGACTTCAGCCTTCTGCTCCCGGCACTTAAACCACATGTACTGCTGCATGCCTGGGACGACATCTTGCTTCATGCGGATGTTTGGCAGGAAGAAACTGTGGAGTACGTCGGCGGCCTTAATGCTCAGAAGCACTTCCTCGCCAGCCGGGAAATGGATTTCGCCGTCGACGAGAATGATGTCGTCCTGCGTGTGCAGGATGCCATCCGGTCCTGGGTATCGCACGTCCCAATTGAATTGCCGGCCGGTGATTTCGGCGGTCACCGGCACATCGGGCTTGCGCATTTTGGCATCGGCCCAGGCATTCATCTGGTAAATCGCGATGAACAGCAACGTGACGGCCGGCAAGATCGTCCACACGACTTCCAGCGTGTGGCTGCCGTGCGAATACTTGACGGGCTCGCGGTTCGTGCGGCCATTGTACTTCCACATGAAGTAAAACAGCGCGCCTTCCGTAGCGACAAACAAAATGCCGGTCAGATACAGGATGAAATAAAACAGCTGATCGATGACGCGGCCGTTCTCCGAAATATCGCGCGGGAACGAATGGTTGTAGTACGGCGCAAGCACAAACGCGAGGACGCCGAATATCGGCACCAGCAAGAACAAGACTGCCCAAAAGTGCTTCACGACTATCGATCTCCCAATCGGAAGGATTGAAACCACGACGCCCATTCGCGAGCGAACGTGCCGCAGCCAACTCCTGCCTATTCGCCGGTGCTCACCTCAGACGAGTTGATTGGCCGCTTTTGCGGCAAACTCGCGGGCTCGAACGGCAGCGAATGAACGTAATCTACAATTTGCCAAATTTCTTTTTGAGTTAACGTGCCTTGAGCGCCTTCGGCCGCGGGGCCACTGGCAGGCATTGGCGTGCCGGGAATGCCGGAGGAAACTCGCCAAAAGACATCGATGGGCCGCCGACCGCCGCGGAAAACGCCTTCGCGCAGATTTCGCGGAATCGCATTGCGCGGCGACAGCAAACGGCTGACTAGCGCGTGCCGTTCGGTGAACTCCTTCTGGGCATCCTGAATTTGCTGACGAATTTGCGTCGCGTCATCTCCCTGCGCTTTTGCCAAATCGGCCTTCAAGGAATCAATTTGCGCGATCTTGTCGTCGGTCGCTTTGATGAATTCGTTCGTCGCTTTGTTCCAGTTGTCGTAATCGTCCTGCTGACCGTCGCCGAGCGCCGTCGGGCCGTGGCACTTTACGCAGTTGGCGCGGGTGCCATAGAACAGGTCGCGACCCGCTCTCACCGACGCTGCCAGCTCTTGCGGAGAGCGATTATCCTGCGGTATTGACGCATCTTCCGGAGCGATGACTTGATCTTTTGCTCTGCCCCACGCTTCGACGATCGGTCCGAGCAAATCTTGCATGACTAACTTCTGGATCGCCGGGTCGTTCGCGGGATCGAATTTGTCGCCGGGGTTCAGCTCATCGGCCACGTGGCTTTCGAGGGCGGTTTCCATTTGGCCCCGCATGCTCAGATATTTCACATACTCAACGAGGGCCGCCACTTCATCCGGCGGCAACAGCGCAAACGATGGCATGGCAGTGCCCGGAATGCCTTCGTGGAGCGTCTTCATCAAATCCGCAGTCGTCGGCTCGGCGGATGTATAAGTACTTTTGAACTTGAAAATGCCCGGGCGGTAATCGCGCGGATATGGATTTAGAATAACGGCCGTCGGTCCGCGACCGTCGCCCGAGATGCCGTGGCAATGCACGCAATGCCGGCGATACAACCCATGCTTCGTGCCAACTTTGTCGCTCCACACTGGTCCGGCCGCCATATCCAACTTTATCTGGTCGAGACCTGTCTCTTTTAATGCGACCGGCTCGTCTGGGCTGCCGAACATCGCGCCCAAAATATTAGCGATCGCCTGCTGATGCTCAGGAGCAATCTGCTTCGCGACCACATTCGTCATGTTCAGCCGAAACGGCGGCGGCTCGCTTTTCCCGCAACCGACCAAGGCCGCAGTCGCGGTCACAAGTGCCAAGGCTCGCATTAAAGATCTATCGTTCATCGATTTTTGGTTTACAGCCGGAATGCCTTCGCGGGCACGACGACTTTCAATTCCTTGACTTCATCCGGTTTCAGCGTAACGGCAATACGGCCACGGTTTGACCATTTCACATCCGGTGCATCGGGCGTGGCGCCAACGAGGCCGTTACCTGGAGCCGCGCCACTTTCGTGCCATACCTGAAACTCGAGCGGTTCGCCGGCGGGCACATTCGCAATCTCGAATTTGCCGTCCGCATCACTGATCGCGAAGTAACCATCCTTCCGCGGCAGCATATAAGCAGTCATCCACGGATGAATGCTGCACGTGACTTTGTTCGGCACTTGGGCATCTTTCTGAATCTTATATGGGATCGCGCCTCCGGCGGGAATCAGCTGATTGAACCCTGAATCGAGAATATTCGTGTTATGGCCCGTGTTGTCGCTGTTTTTGATGTCCAGCGATTGACCGACCGTGAGGCCGACCACATGCGTGAGGAATTGGCAGTGCTTCTGATCGAACTCAACGGGACCGCTCTTCGGCTTTGCCGAGTCATTCACGCGCGAAGCATCGCGGAGAAACACCACGACATTCTTGATCGCCTTCGAACTCGGCGCGACTTCCAAAGTTTCCTGCAGCGGCGCCTGGCCGTTGATTGTGCAGATTTCCGGTTCCTTCGTCACGTTGTATGGCGACATCGCCGGTGGATCGCCATCGAAAACAAATTGGCCCTTGATGGTGGCCCAACCCGTTCCCGTAGTCACTGCCGCTTGTTCGCCGGCGGCGCTTTTCGACGTCGCCAGGACCTCGTGGATCGCTTTGACGCTCGCGGCATCAGCAACTGGTCCTAGTCGAGCGCGATCGCTGCAACCGGCGAGCGCCAGCAGAGTAACCGCGAACAATGCGACGAAGCTAGTAGTACCGAAAGATCTTTTCATCGTATTCGTAGATTGCGAACGCTTTCTCATGATGCCGATGTGCTGGCCTTGGCTACTTCAACGCGCTCGCAGGCACTTTGAGGTCACCTAAGTCGAGCGTCTTACCCGCTTCAATCGTCAGCTCCGCGCGGCCTTTCTTGTCGGTCGTGCCGCCCTTGAACTTCACGTTCTTCAAATAGCCAGCCGCTTCCTGCCAAAACTGGAAATCGTGTTTGCCGGCCGGAATATCCTTAATCTCGAACGTGCCGTCTTCGCCGCTGGTTGCCATGTAAGGATGGTCCTGCACCAGGATCCAGCCCTTCATAAAGGGATGGATGTTGCACGCGATCGCCGTTGGTAGAGGGCCGCCCGTCGAAACCTTAACCTTCGCGTCGCTGTTCGAAGGAATTATCTGGTTGAACGACAACACGGTAACGTTCGTGTTGTGACCAACCGGATCCGAATTCTTGATATCGAGCGTTTGCCCGATTCGAGCGAGCGTTACATGCGGGTGAAATGAGCAGCCACTGTTATCGAGCACGACCGGCTCACTTTCCTTGGCTGCGTATTCCGGATTCGCTTCAACCTTTTGACCGGTCGGCACGCGAAGGTACACGACCGCGTTTTCGAGTGCGTTGTCCTTGCCGATGACTATCGATTGGTTTGTCGGCATTTTATCGATGCAGTATTGGTCCTTCGTAACCACCAGCGGCGCTGGCTTAGCCGGCGTGCCTTCGACGACGATGCGGCCCTTGAGCGAACCCCACTCGGCGGCGTTCGACGACGCAACCATGGCGCCAACCACAACGGCGACTGCAACTGATTTCAATGCCTTGTTCATTTCACCTGTCTCACTCTGTTTTAGGGCCCGGGGCCCAACATCAATCTATCAACCGTCGTGGTTTCGTTTAGCACGGCGTCGATTGCCATGCGACGAACTTCGTTCGCTTTCACTGTCTGCTCTAACGCTGCGCCGATGTGTTGTTGGGTGGCGCCGTCTCCGCCGATTTACCGGCCGCGGGTGCTGCTGGTGGATGGCTCGAATCGGGCTCCTTCACCAATCCCTTGACCGACGTTTTGCGCCGGGTGTACTCGTCAAAGTTCATCAGTAAATCGACGACGCCTTCCAACTGCGCCGTGCTCGGCCCGGGGAACAATGCCTGGTTCACGCCGCCGAAGTTGGCAGCCGACGCATCGTACGGAATGTTCACGGGCATGCCCGTGTAAGGCAGGATGCGCTGCGGGTTCGCCACCCAGCGGTGCACATATTCCGGTCGCAGCCGGCGATACACCTGGTCCAAATTCGGGCCCGAGGTTTTCGTCGCGCCTTTCACTTGGTAGTCGCCGACCGAGTGGCACTTCACGCAGTAGTTGCTGTCGGTCACGATCTTCATCGCGTCGTTCAGCAGCTCGGGATGACTCTGTTCGAGGCCCGACAAGTAGCTCGCCCGATGCCGGCTGTTGTATTCGTAGGGGAACTCGGAGCTACCCTTGGCTGCGAAATAATCGACCAGCTTGCTCGCTTCATCGCTTGTCATGTGGAAATTCGGCATCCGCAGCACGACGGCGGGACGAATCCGCGTCGGATCCATCAAGAAGTCGTGCAACCAGTTAGTTTGCACCTTCTCCCCTTCGTTATGCAGCGGCGGCGGGAGCCAACCCCAGGCCTCGGTTGCGACCACGTTGGGATTGTTCTTCTTTTCCTCGGCGATCACGTGCGGATAGAGATACTTTGCCAGGTCGCCGCCTAGCGTGGGATACGCGTGGCCGTGCAGCGGGGCTTTGCCATCCATCGTCGCCGGGACCTTCAGGTTCTGAAGACCAACCTTGCGGACTTCGCCATTGAGCACGGGGGGCTGGAAGGGAGTGAACTCGAAGAATCGCGGCGAATCCTTGTCATCCGGCTCGATGGCGACTCCATCGGCATCCACGAGCTTCGGCTGGCCGGTGGCTTCGTCGCGGGCCGGCATGCCGTGAATCTCACTGTGGAGGAAACCTCGCTTATCCGTAGTTACCGACGCCTTGATCTGGTCTGGGGTCACGTCCGGACGCAGGAACGGATAGTCGCTTGTCGTCGGTGGCGACTCGAACTGTTTCGGCGAGAACGCAATATCCCACCGCTCCATATCCAGAATGTGGCATCCCGCGCAATTGTACTTTTCAAGCACGTGCCGACCTTCGACGATCGCCTTCTGCCGCGGTTGCGGTTGATAAACATATTTCGACGCCGGCGTTTCGCTGGTGAGCCCGAGAACAAACGTCATCACGGCTTCGCGGTCGGTCGCATCAAACGGGAACTTCGGCATGCGGAGCCGTTCGTCGTAACGCTTGGTGCGTGTGGTTTGGTAATCGAAGCTCCGTGGCATCCGCAGCTTTTGCCACAAGAAGCCATTCCGTTCGTGGCTGCTCAGCGATTGCAGGAAGTAGCCCGTATCGGCATCAATCTTGTCGTCCAGCGGGTTCAAGCCAGGCGCTTCAGCATGCTCACCGCCGGGACTCGCAGACAGCGTGGCAGCATTGGGGTGATGAGTGACTTCGTGCATCGCCGGCGTGGCGGCGGCAGCTCCATTCCCTAGGTTGCGCTTCGGAACGAACTCGCCGTGAGCGGACAGGAACTCATCTATGTTTTCGAACGCCAGTTGCGAAGTATCTTTACGTCCCCAATTCGCGAGTGGTGTACCGATCGGCTTCGCCCCTTCGTAGCCCGGAATATCGTGGCAGCCGAAGCAGCCATAGCGATTGATCGAACGCCGGCCGACGTACTCAAGCTGCCGCTGGGCACGGTCGTTCTCGTCTTTGAACGGTCCGATGAGGATCTTTTCGTCGGCTTTGACACTCGATGAAAGATTCGGATCGATACCGTCCTTCGCAAATCGTTCGGCGCGAATTCGCGGGTACGAAGCGGACAGCCAGATGGTGGTGAGGTCGTTGAGCGCCCCCTTTTCTTCGGCCGACAGGGCAGTCGATTGAATGTCGACCACCGGCTTCCAATCGGTCGGCACGCTCAGCAAGTAGGCCATCACGTCTGCGGCCGGGTCAGTCACTTTGCCGGTCGGGTTGCCGCTCGCATCCTTCTCCGCGATCGGATCGAGGAACAAGTTCGGCATCGCCGTGCGCGGGTAGTAATGGTTCGGAGCCTTAACCCAGCTATAGAGCCACTTACGGCCCTTATCCGTGTTGAGCTTGGCAGACAAGCGTGACAAATCCGGCCCTTGCGTCGAACGGATATTCGGGAAGTCTTTGTGTGGATGGCACGCCAGGCAACCGCGCGTTTCGAACAATTGCTTGCCGCGCTCCGCGGAGGGCGGTTCGGTAACACCTTGTGGCGGCCCGATGTACTCGAACGGCTGGCTGGTGCTCAACAGCAGGTTAGCCAACGCGCGAATTTCGATGGCTTCGAATCGTTGCGTGTAGTCGAGATCCGAAACGTCGTGCTCCGTTCCGTCAAGATCGTGAATCTTGAAGTTCTTATCCTTCGCATTGAGATGTTCGTAGTTGAGAAAGAACTGCGGCATCCGCGTGCCAATAAGCGGTACTTTCGGATCTGTCGGGCGGAAGTCGCTCGGCTTGCGAATCCAGTTATAGACCCAGTTGAAATCCACCTTGGAAGACAGGTGGCGTAAGCTCGGGCCGACTTTGCGGAACGGACCCGGTGTTTCGTTGTCTTTCAGACCATCGGCCAAAGCGTGCGTTGCGGGCGTCAGCCGCGGCTTGGTCGCCTGCTTGTCGTCACCCCCGGCCTTTTTCTCCAAGTCCTTGTCCGCGTTGATCGACCGCATCAGCTCAGTGCGGGCTTCCTTTGCATCGATGCGCTCGCTCAGCTTTTGAGCGGCTTCGCGCTCGGTCGAATTCAAACCCGGATCCGTCAGGATCTGCGCCGCAACTTCGGTGTAGTTTGGTTCCAATCGCAGATCGGGGCCGATGCGCTTCGTTGGGCCGTCGTAGCCGGCGATTTCGTGGCAACCGTAGCACCCGTACAGCCGCACGGTTTCATAACCCTTGACCAACTTCGGCGCTGGCGGTTCGGGGAACCGCTCGCTCGGCTCGAGGTCGACGACATCGTGATGGCACTTGAGGCAGTTGCTCTCGATGAACCGCTCCGGCGTCATCGGGAAAATCCAATGGTGGTTATCGAACCAGCCGTACTTGCGCGACCAATCGAGCGCTTGATTTGGGTCGTTTGGCGTGTGCGAAGCCCACTTGAAATCGGTCGCACTCCCCTGCCCGTCGTGGCAGATGGTGCAGCCCATTTCCCCCTTCTTGTGCGGGCTGGTGCTGCCGACGAACAAATCCAACCGCGGATGCGACGTAAACGGCTGATCCAAACCGCGGCGATATTTGATCGACAGCGGCTTCCCCCACTCGGCCGAAGTCAGCAAGTAGTGATAGGCATCGTCATGCGAAGTGATCGGGCCGCCGTTGACTTCCTGCAGGATATCGCCCATTTGCAACCCGGCGACGGCCGCCAGACTGTTCGGCGAGACGACTTGAACCGTGACAGCGCTGGCCTCAACCTGACCACGCGGCGCAAGCGTGATTCCATAAATGGAAGCCAGCGCATCGGACGGACTGTCGTTGGATACTTCTTTGGGCGTTTCCGCCGGCGTCGCCAGTTGGGCAGTCCGTTCGCGCTCCATCCGCGGAATCGCCGGATAGGCGGGGTCGCTCGCCGAGCCGGGCGCTGTCTTATCAATGGCCCGATGGCAGACGATACAGCGGTCGTAGCGAGCGACCGAGCTGAAATTGTAATTGATCTTCATATCCGGCAGCCAAATCTGATCGAGCTTGATGTTGCCGGTGTAAAGCGCATCGAGCACAGGCCCGCGATTCACCCACTCGCCCGCCGAACTCGTGAACTTAGTCAGATTCTCCCGTAACCGAATCTGTTCTTTTTCAAGCCCTGCAATCTGCTTTTGCAAATCCGTTTCAGCAGCCTGGATCTGCTTCATAATTCCTTCCAAGCTCAAGCGATAATCTTTCGCCGCGGCCACGGAAGCATCCAGCTGGGCGAGTTCGTCCCGAAGGTTTTCGATCTTGGTGTCGACCTCTTCGGTCGGCTTGCCTTCACCCACCGCAATGCCACGGGCGCTAATCGCCGCCGTTTGATCGGCCGCTTTGAACTTCTTTTTGGTGAGCAGCGCGCCTTCGCGACGCTTGGCCTCGCCGATGAAGTTGTTCATCTGGTCGATCACCTGCTGCCGGGCAGACATCGCCGCGGGGGAACCTTTATCGGCCTGCGCGAGCTTGGCGGCCATATTATCCAGCTTGCTGAAGTTGGCCGGCGCTTCGGCCCCTTTCAATCGCTCATCCTCGGTCGTGACCTTTTGCTTGAAATCGTCGATCAGCGATTGGTCGATCTTCACGCTTCGCGCGCCGTCCAAGTCCTTCTGCAAACGGGTCAGGGCGACGCCCGAATCGGCCTTGGCCTGGGCCAGCTGCGCTTGAATTGTCCAACCTTCGCGGGCCCGATCGTCGAGTTGCCATTTCCGCCATTCGCGATTGTGATCCTTGGCAAGCATCCAAATGGTACCGGCCAACATCACGAGGGCAGAGATGCCGAACACCACGTGCATCATCGCCTGGTCGCGCCAAGTTTTTTCAGTTGCGGGCATCGCAGTTAGCGTCGGCAGCTACGCCGAATTCCATTCGTCCAGCCGGCTGAATTGCCGATCGCGTTAAAAATTCAAAAAATACTCAGGAATCGCAATCAAATACTTCAGGTTGAAACTCCAGCGCAACACCATCTTGATCGGCAGCGCTGCCATAAACAGCAGCAGATTCGCCAGCACCATATAGCGAATGAATCCCATCCGCTGGTAGAAATTGCGAAACACCGTGATCGCTCCGAGCGGCGGCAAAATGATGAAGTAGCTCAGCACCAACAGCGTGCCGACTACTTCGCGAGTAAACAGAATGCTGACGAACTGGGCGACCGGTTGGAACCACCCGGAGATCCAGGTCGGCAGATATTCGGGAATCCACATGAGCTGCGGCACCGCCGGCAAGCTGCGGCCGAGGCCGCGCTGCCAGAAGTATTCCGACAGGTTGATATTATTGAGCGCTTCGACTTTATGCGGGTCCCAATGTTCATAGGGACCGAAGAAATTCCAGTTCGGACCGCGCAGCAGCGTCCCCAGAACAATCAATGTCACCCAGAGTTCTAAGAACCCTAACTGAAAAACTATGTACGCGAACTTGCGTTGCTTGATGGTGTAATAGCCGTTGCCCTGCTTGTTGAAGTCGATGTACGGAATCGCCATCAACCCCACGACGACCAGGCTTGGGAGCACCACGCCGGCCATCCACGGATCGTAGTATACGAGCATTTCCTGCAGCCCGAGGAAGTACCACGGCGCCTTCGAGGGATTCGGCGTCTTCACGCTACTCGCCGGTTCTTCCAGCGGAGCTTGCAGCCAAATCGCCCAGAAGATGAGGAGCGCCGTGATGGCGATCATGCAGATCATTTCGGTGTAAACCAGGTCCGGCCACACGAGCACTTTTTCGTCGTCAAGTTTTTCGAGCGGCGGCTCACCGGCCTCCATCCGCTTGTCGTTCTGCACGGCCTTCCAAGTGGCCAGCCAGGTGAAGAAAGCCAGCAAGAAAACGAGCGCGACGATCGGCACGTTATCCGGCTTGGCTACGATCGCAAAAAAGTTCGGATCGGGCATCGAAA
The DNA here is from genome assembly GCA_036271295.1 of Lacipirellulaceae bacterium. GTDB lineage: Bacteria > Planctomycetota > Planctomycetia > Pirellulales > Lacipirellulaceae > JABDGM01. The sequence goes on from DATBAY010000251.1 coordinate 11,936, forward strand.
GCCCGAGGAACAGCAACATCAGGTTCCAAATCGACCACGCGACGGCGGGTTTTACAAACCAACTTCGGAACAGAAACAGAATAACAAGCACAGTCGTCGTGCCGAGCGTATAGATAACAGGCCCCGTCTGCGAGTTGACGAACTCCCGAAACGACTCGGGCATTTTGGGCATCATGGCCAGGTTGGCGCCGGCTGCCATCGCAGAAAGCACGGCAAAACCGAGCGCCACGATCGTCCAAACGAGCGCGTTGGTGACCGGGAAGTTGAAGCCGGGCGCGCGCAACCGGAAATAAGTGACGGGGCGGAACTTTTGCCACATCAAAAGCGCTGCGATGCCGTTCATTGCCGCCAGCGCGAGATAGAACGGCACCAAGAAAGAGGAAACCGATTCGGCAAACTGTTGAGGTGAGATTCCGTGCATTTATTTGTTCGAGCTAAACGGCAAGCCAATGGCTGGGGACCGCGGGTACGTGCGTCGTCATTCCCTTCTTACAGCGGTCCGCTGATGCCGCCATCCTTGCGAACGCGCCAAAAGTGAATCGCCAGTAGCAAC
>DATBAY010000252.1:0-3613 GCA_036271295.1 Lacipirellulaceae bacterium
CGAAAAGTTCAGGTACGTGGGGCAGCAGCGGCGCAGGGGGACGACGGCTAACGGATGGCTGAGCGTGTACGGCATGCGCGGCGATTCAGTTCAAAGTATCTAGAGCGTTATTCGAATTCTCGTGCTGGGTGGTTGGGGCAACGCCCCAGAGAATTGCGAAGAACTAGGGCGTTGCCCTAGGCACCCATCGGAACGCCTTTGCCAAAAATGCTCTAGCTTCGGAAATTCGTTCGGTTGGCATGGCCATTTACGTCTCCTTTTTTTCGGAACGTTTGGCCGGGCCTTGGCGGAAGCTGATCGCAATGCGGTTCCAGGCGTTCATCGTTGAGATGATGAGCGTGAGATCGACAAGGTCTTTTTCGTCGAAGTGCTTTTTGGCTTCTTCGTAGACGTCATCCGGGATGCCGGTGTGAGAGACGTTGGTGACCGATTCGGCCCAGGCGAGCGCGGCGCGTTCGCGGTCGTCGTAGAACGTGGTTTCGCGCCACACGGGTAGGCAATCGAGGCGCTGTTGCGTTTCGCCGTGCTCGCGGGCCTGGCGGGAGTGCATGTCGACGCAGTACGCGCAGCCGTTGATTTGCGATGTGCGGAGTTCGACCAGTGCTTTCAGGCGCGGTTCGATGTTGGTGGATTTGAAATAAGGATCAATGCCTTGGAGGGCATTGATACCTTCTGGGGCGACTTGGTAATACGCGATGCGGCGAGTCATGGCTGCTCCTCCTGGTTGATTATAGACTCAGCGTTTTCGCCGCCGTCGGGTCCGTAGAAAAACACCCAAACGGCCAAGTCGGCGGAAAAGTCCTCGAATCGATGCGGCTGACCAGCGGGAACAAAAATAAACGAGCCAGGCCCGATCGGATGTCGTTCTCGTCCGTCAAAAAATACTCCGGTACCGCGGCTAACTAAATAGATCTCGTCGCGGCGATGGGGTTCTTGCGGATCGTGACCTTGAGGAGTGTAGAGCTCGACTTCCAGTGAACCGTGAGCATAGATCGGAACGGCCAAATTACCGGGGGGCGGTGGGCCGTTTGAAAGCGCCTCCGCGAGGCTCACGTGAATCACTTTTGCCATTGTCTCGCTCATGATCGATTAAGGAATTCCGAACGTTGCAAGAATTAAGAAAATCATTCGTGCCTTGCTTCGCTACGCCAATAGTCGGCCATCAATTCGCGGGACCACGCAGGTTGGCGCACCGGTGCGCGGGGGAGAAACTCAGCCATTACGGGCTTGATATCGATTACGGGCGTGCCGTCGATTGCATCCAGGGCGAGCACTTTCAAGGTACGGCCTTCGCGGCTAAGAATTCGGACCATCGAACTGCCCAGCCGGTTCGGCCTATTTTTGGCGCGCTGGGCGAAGATGCCGACGCGCGGCCACGCGGTGTTGCCGCGCGGATGGCGGGCGCCGATTGTGATTTTGTCTGGCGTTACACGGTCGAACACGAAGATGATTTCGGCGTGCGAAAAGTTTTCGAGGCCAGCGAGGCATTCGGTTGGCACGTCGCCGCAGAGCTCGATTTCGCTGACGATGTCGCCCCAATGATCATCGATCACTTCGTCGCGCGGCGAGCGAACGATGGCGATGGGTCGCAGGGTGAAGGATGAATCTGGCATTCGCAAATGTGAGACAAGGAATCGCTAGTCCCACCACAGGGTCACTTTTTTGCCGTTTACGATCTCACGTTTGAGGATTTCGAGGCCGTAGTTTTCGTCGCTGAGGTCGATGCCTTCGATGAGGCGAGCCGTCTCGGGTGGCAGGTCTTCGCCCATTTCTTCCATGGCTTCGACCATTTCGTGAATGCAACCAGTGCCCTGGTCGACGAGATCGGGGCAGAACTCGTAAAGATCGCGGACGAACGCGTTCATATCAGCAGGCAGTGTGATGAATTCGATATTTGCCCGATCACCTGCAGCCGCGGTGACTTTGAATTCGCACAGCGATTGCCAGTGGGCGAGGTGATTGACGATTGCGTCGTTGTCGAGATCGAAGTTGGGCGCTGCCGTCCCGGCTTCGCGAATTGCGGCAAGTGAGTCGTTGTTCGACGAGTCTGGCATGATGGTTCCTCAGGTGGCTTGGCGTTGCACTGTGACGAACCACGTTTTTGGGCCGCCCTCGGAGAACGTGGCGCCGGTGAATTTCGGGTTGGTTTCAAAGCGGTTCGGCTCGATCGATTCGATTTGCCAACCGAGGGCAAACGAGTTTTTCAGCTCGTCGCGCGTGATGCGCCGGGGGCCGAACTGGCCGGGCTCTTCGTTGCTGAAGCACATGAGGAAAACGCGTCCGCCCCGGTTGAGCGCCTGGGCGAGTCCGGCGACATACTTGCGGCGATCGTCGTCGGTAAACACGTGGAACAAGCCGGAATCGAGCACGGTATTGAAGCGCTCAGTGAGGTCGGCGAGTTTGGTGGCGTCGCCGACACGGAAATCAACATTGAGATTTCTTTCGGCAGCCTTCGCGCGAGCGCGGCGAATCGGTTCTTCGAGGTAATCGATGCCGACGACCTGGAGGCCCTTCGCGGCGAAGTAAAGTGCCATGTCGCCCGTCCCGCACCCGGCATCGAGCACGGGGCTTTTCACCTGGTCAGCAACGGCGGCGAACGCGTTTTGGATGCGGCCAATGTCCCAGGGTGCTTCGCCGAAGTAAGCTTCTTGGAAAGTGCGGGGAGTGGGAATTTGAGTCATGGATTTGGCACCCGTCTGTTGGTTTATCATACGCTGACATTCAATCGATACGTTTTGTCCGCAGATGTCAAAGATGAACGCAGATTGGAATGCAATGACATTCTTCCGCATCTGCGAACATCTTCGTAATCTGCGGCCAATATGTATTTAGGAAGTCCGAATCATTTGAACCCGAGTACGGGATGCGGGATATAAGGAGCTTCGAGCCGAGTGATTTCATCGGGTGAAAGTTTGATTTCCGTTGCTGCCACGGCGTCGTTTAGATGTTCAGGCTTGGTCGCACCGATGATCGGTGCGGTTACGAATGGCTTCGACAGATGCCAGGCCAGTGCGATTTGAGCCATCGGCACGCCACGCTGCGCGGCGAGCGCTTGGAGCGCGTCGACGGTTTTGTGATCGGCGTCTTCGGTGGACGCGTAAAGTGTTGAACCGAACGCGTCGCTCGTGCCGGCGGAGCGGGCCGTGCCTTCAGTCTTCCAGGGGCGCGCCAAGCGGCCGCGGGCGAGAGGGCTCCAGGGAATGACGCCGACGCCTTCGCTGTGGCAGAGCGGCATCATTTCGCGTTCTTCCTCGCGGTACATGAGGTTGTAATGATTTTGCATCGAAATGAATCGTGCCCAGCCGTTTTGTTTCGAAAGATAGAGCGCCTTGGCGAACTGCCAGGCGTACATACTGCTCGCGCCGATGTACCGGGCCTTGCCGGCGCGCACTACGTCGTTGAGCGCTTCGAGTGTTTCTTCGATCGGCGTGTCGCGGTCCCAGCGATGGATTTGGTAGAGATCGACGTAATCCGTGCCGAGGCGGCGGAGGCTGTTGTCGATTTCGGTGAGGATCGCTTTGCGCGAGAGGCCGGCGCCGTTCACGTCGGGCCGCATGCGTTGGTGGACTTTGGTCGCCAGCACGAAAGTTTCGCGCGGGGCCATTTCCTTGAG
>DATBAY010000253.1:0-4604 GCA_036271295.1 Lacipirellulaceae bacterium
TAATCCGAATGAACCCATCCCCCAATTTAGAATCACTGGCAACCGATCAGGCCACGATGCCAACCGGCGAAAGCGCGGCGCCGCGTCTCACATCGATTGCCGAAGAGACCTCAACCAGTCGGCTGACACTTGCGCATGCGCTGTTCTGCGACGGCCAGTTGGATCGCGCCTGGCGCGAGCTATCGCTCGCGCTGCAAGAGAATCCCGAGCTTGCGTCCGCGCAGCATGTCAAAGGAGTCATGCTCGCGGGTTCCGACCGACTGGAACAAGCAATCCAGCCCCTTGAATTGGCGATCGAGCTCGACCCCGATACAGACGCATCGTATCTGGTGCTCGGTCGCACGCTGCAAAAACTTGGGCATTTGAATCGAGCTCTGGAAGTTATAAATCGACTTTTGCGCACGCAGCCCGACCATGGGACGGCGCATGCATTGCGCGGTGAAATACTACAGCGTCTTGGCCGCGCCGCTGCCGCGATCGGCTCGTTTCGCGAGTCGTGCCGCTGCGATGCGGGCCAGGCCCAGGTTCGTCTGAAACTTGCCACGGCGCTGCGCGATGAAAAGCTCTGGGATGAATCCCTAAGTGAATTCGACATTTGTCAACAGTTAGCTCCGAACGACCCCGAGGTATTGATCGCCAAGGCAGACACACTGCGCGCTTGCGGCCAATCTGCCAATGCGATTGAGCTATATCGAGCGGTGCTGACGCACGCACCCACCAGCGCCCTGGCCTATGCTCGCATGGGGCATTGCTATTTCGAAGACGGTGATTTGACATCCGCAATGTCGCTCCTGCGGACGGCCTTACTGCTGGATACGAAACTCGTCGAAGCGTATCAATCTCTCGCGCACGTTTATCAAGCAATGGGACTCGAGTCAGAGTCTATCCGCATGCAAGCCATAGCGATCCAAAATGCCGAGGATCGCGTCTAGTCGCGACCTATATAGCGGTTTTTAGGTCTGCCAAAGCAGCGAAGACATTGGTTTTCTGCAATCCGTGGCCGATTCAAGTTATAATAAAAATTGGTTTGTCGTGGTGCTGTAGCCCTCTCATGAATAACCCAACGATACCTTGTCTCCTGCGGTCAGACGTTCGCATCATGCGTACGGGCCCGCATGAGTTTCGGCTCGTGGACAACGTCAGCAGCGCCAACTTCAAATTGAGCGGTAGCGATCGCTATCTCCTGGAGTTGCTCGGCGAGTGCTCGTCAATCGAGGAGGTTGTGTTCTCTTTTCAGACAAAGTTCCGCAGGCCACTCGCGGCCGAAAGCGTGCGGGAGTTCATCGGACAGTTGAGCGACCTCGGTCTGCTGAGCGTCGGAGGGTATGCCTCAGCCTCGCTGGCAAAAGCGCCTGTAGTCTCATCGCCAGAAAGCACCGAGATAACGAACCCGCCGGACACCGCGCGAGTCAACCTGTTTTTTGATGTCCTGACCTTGTTATTCGGATGGCTGTTGCATCCGGTGTGGTTGATCGCGGCGGCTCCCACGATCCTATTGGCGATCGTCCTCATTATTCGCCGCTGGAATGCGTTCTACTACGAAAGCCTGATGCTGTGGTCAACGCATCCGATGATACCGTTGCTGGCCGCCAGCTACTTGCAAACCGTGTTCTTTGAGACGCTTCCCCGCTCGTTGATGATGGGAATCTGCTGTCGCAAATATGGCGGCCGCGTTCGAAAGTTCGGTCTGGAATACGGAAAATGGGTGCTTCCCACAGTGGCGTTTTCGACGGATATCGGCGAGTCCATGATCCTGATGGGCCGCCGTGGCCGCTGGACGCTGATCGCTACCGGAGTCCTGGTGCCGCTATTTCTGGGGGCCGCGTATGTAATTGCGTGGGCCACGGCGAGCCGCGGCAACCAGCTTTATTTGTTTTGGATGCTAATGATCGCGCCTTCAGCGCTGATGATCGTATTTCAATCCAACATTTTTTCACTCAATGCCACGACTCATTGGGGATTGGCGTGGGCTGTCGACGATTGGCAACTGCACAGCCGCGCGTTGGACGAGACGAATGCCTGGTTAGCAGGGCGTCGCTCGCCTCTGGCTCTCACGCCGCGCGAGCGATTGTGGCTGCGTGTTTACGGCCTCTGCTCTCTCACGCTGCGCGTGACGATCGATTTGGTATTGTTTTTCGGCGGCGGATATTTTTTTATGCACGTCTTCGGTAGCCCGGGAGCGATCGCGTTTCTGTTCATGGCCGGCTGGTGGAATCGAGATCACTTGAAAGCGGTTTGGCGATGGACCGGCTACACGCCATTCGAGGCGTGGCAAAATTTCCGACAATGGCGCAACCGCAGAGTTGGCCGAAACACGGTGCTAACCAACGACGCCGACCTAACCTTGACGCGTTAGGCATCATGTGCTGATCGGGATTATGACGGACACCACGCAAAACACGACCTCTTCGATCGGCGTGCCCGCGCCGCCGGTGCCGTTGCGTGAAAGCGGTGTCGTTGAGCAGTCCAACACCAGCCCATTCGATAACGTATGCAGCCAGACTGCAGCCGGACATCTTCTGGTCGCCAAGAATCTGCTGGACGCCGGCAACCTTTTGGATGCCATGCAAGCGATCGATCGGGCCCTCTCGAACTCTCCTCGATTCGCTTCCGCTCATTTTTGGAAGGGCGTGGTTCTCTTCTTGCTAGCCCGCCATGAAGAAGCCCACACCTGTTTGCAAGAAGCCATCGAACTGAGCCCGGATATGGCAAACGCCTGGCTCGCGCTTGCCTACTTACAGCTTGAGCAAGCCCTGCCTGAAGTCGCGCTCCAATCGATCGATAGAAGCATCGCAGCGGATCCAAAAAACCCGCGCGCTCATATGCTTCGAGCCACAATCATGCTGTCGATCGGTGAGCAAGGCGAAGCCATCTGCAGCGACCAAGAAGCAATCGAGCTCAGCCCGGGCCTCGGACAGGCCCGCCTGCGGCTAGCGCACTCGCTCCTTCAGGCGGGCGATGAGAAGGAAGCTACCGAGCATGTGCTAACCGCCCTCCGTATGCAGTCTGCAGATGTTAATACTCGGCTGTGCCTGGTCAACTTGCTCCTGTCGCTGCGTCATGTAGATGCTGCGATTGCAGAATGCCATGCCGCAGCGCAACTGTTTGCCAAAAGCCCTCACCCCCTGGTGCGGCTCGCTCAGATTCAAGTCGCTCAGGAAGACTTTCCAGCCGCGATTAGCGCGCTGAACCAGGCGCTCGAGCGAGTTCCGAAGCATATCGAATGTGAAATGATGCTTGGTGAAATCTATCTTAAGCAGGGCATGCCAGATCGAACGATCAGTCACAGCAAGGCCGCGCTCGCTATCGATAAAGACTTGTATGAAGCCCAAATGCTATTGAGAGAGGCCGAAGAGGCTTGCGCAAGGCTGGGGATCCGCCAACCGTCATAATGTATGACGTTCTGCGAAGCGTTTATTCGCGCTGGTCGTCCATTGACCAGTTTAGAGTTCGATCAGCGGATATTCGCCGCAAAAGCAGGAAAAACCGCCGCCGCTCATTAAATGAGAGGGTATTGGCGAACGCCGATGGTGCAATTTTGGTTTGACGCAATTCAATCGGCTTCCGTGAAATTCCAACATAGTGAGTCAGCTAATGTTCAGGCACACAACGTCGCGCCTCACATCAGCGATTAGTTGCGCAAAATTGATCTTTGTACTTAGTGGTACATATCTCGTCGCCATTCCCGTCACAGCCGCGTTGATTGTCATTCCGTCGCCATCCTCCGTACTGCCGGGCGAAATCCAAAGTCAAACCGATGCTGTGTTATTCCAGGAGTCGGTCAGTACATTGGCATCGCCTCTCTCGGTAGATATTGCCGGGCAGGGACTTTACACAGACGCGGCGCCGAATGCGTCTGGCATTATCCGGCCTCTACCCAAGTTGCAAGCTACATGATTCACCACGAGTCGGTTGCGAATGTCTTCAGCTCCGTACTCGTTTCGTACACATTCCCGAATCCGATTCTCGGAGTCATAACATCCGATGCTTTACTCGACGCGACCGATGCTACTCTTGGAAATCTAAGCACGTTTTATCCAACCGGCCTCCCGAATCGAGGTCTTGAGCTCCCGTCCGCCATTACCCCAGACGCCGTTTTCTGGAGTGGCAATCAGGTCTTTTTCCAAGTAGAAAGCAATACGGCCGCAGTCCTCGATCAATTGCGAGTGATTACGTCGGTGCCAGAACCTTCAACGCTCGTGTTGGTTGCTCTCACCAGCATCTGCGCTTCTGCAACTCGTCGACGATGCAACTAAAGCTTCGCCGCGCGTTTCGGTGGATTTCCACATCCTGCCTGCAGGCCGGTCCGCGGCCACCCGATTTCAATCGGCGCACACATCGAAGATCGCTAGTTGCGACGCGTTTGCTCGTTAATGAGAGAGCAACTCTAAACCGTTATTCGAATTGTCGTGCTGGGTGGCTGGGGCAATGCCCCAGAGGATTGCGAAGAACTAGGGCGTTGCCCTAGCAGCCCGGGGAAGTAAGGCGTTTTTGAGGTCGGTAGTTTAGGCGGCCGCGGCCGAAAAGTCGGAGCGTGTTACGCGGTATGAGAGTCGTGCGGTGAGCAGGAGATCGCGGAGGAGTGTCGTCACAAGCTGCGCAAG
>DATBAY010000254.1:0-10191 GCA_036271295.1 Lacipirellulaceae bacterium
GAGGGCGCTCGTGCTCGCAAGAATAGATTTTTGCGGCGTTTTCAACGGTGCTTGCGCCTGCCTGTTCTCGGGCCGAAATTAGCATCAAACTGGCAGCGCAAACGAAGTATTTGCTGAGGTTCGCGCGGCGCTTGATGGCAACGACGACTCGCACCAAGACCTGACGCGCTATCGGCGATCGGACGGAGAGTTTAGCCGCCGCGCGACCAATTTATGATCTGTTGGGTGCTCCGAGCCAGCTGCAGGCAGCTCACACCGACGGGGGCCACGATTTTGCCGACGCCGAGCGCGGCATCGCATGTAAATTCTTGCGCGACCTTCTGAAGCCGCCGAGCTGACAGCAGCGGTTCCCGTTTGTACTCGCAATAGAGAAATCCGGTGCCGTGCTTACTCGTGAACTCCGTCGGCCGTGGATTGCCGGGCATTGCGAAGCAAACGCGCATCGTGTCGCCATTCAGCTCGTAGATTCCCGGAACGGTTTGGTCTTGAAACGGTCCGTCGAGATCCCAAGTATTTACGGCCTTCGGCGTTTGGGTCGGATCAAGCGTCACGATACCGCGCCGATAAACTTCGCTGCCGTCGTACAGTGTGATTGCGTCGCCGCGGTAAGTAGTCGTCCATCCCTCGAGCTGCCTGGGGGTCCAAGGTGTTCCTTTAAGCTCCATCGAAGCGCGCCGCCAAGTGCCCTGCAACTTCGCAAGGTCATTATGGGCAAGCTGTCGCGAAATGGACGACGCGGTCGGAGACTCGGCGGGAGTGATGCGTGTATAAGCCGCCGTCAAGCAGATTATGAGCATTGATAAGAATCGCTTCATCGCGCGTCCTTGCATTTTTGGCAATGTAAGGAGCAAAGCGCATACCAACACGCTGTGGCGAGACGAGTTCTTCTCTCGCCGAGCGAGAGGACTACATTACTCGAGCAGCGAGCGGATCGCGTCCATCAAAACTGGCTCGACGCGAGCGGAGACTCGCGACACACGCGCGGGGCCCGTTTCATAGCCGCCTTGCGTGTACGCTTCGGCGGTACCGATGTAGCCGGGACCATAGTCACCGTACGCGGCCATGCAGACGAATGAATCAGGCTTCATCTTCTGAGCGGCGAGTTGATATTCGACAAAGAGTTCACCCGGCATCTGCAGAATATCGATTGGCCCCAGCCGCAGCCGGGAGACCGTGATCGGCGGACCATGCTGGGCGCGCTGTGCCCAGGCGATGTTACGGGCCGCTTTCAGCCGGTTGAGTTCCACTTCTTTCGCGTTGTGAAGCATCGCCTCTTGTTCTTGTTCGTTGTACCAATCGGCCAGCGGCAATTTCACCTCGCGCGTGGCCCAATCAAATAGGAGCGGTTTGACATCGATCTTCTTGGTGGCGTCCCAAGCGCGCTTCATCCCTTCAGCTAGTCGGTGGGCCAGGATCGGACGGTTTTCGTGCGAGCCGTCGTTGTATTTCCCGGCACCAACATTTCCGCCCGCGCCGTTGAAGTGAATGTGCAAGTCGCACTTCTCGGCCGCCGCGGCTTCGTCGCGGCCCATACCGACAAAATCGGCACTGCACATCTGCGTGTAGTAATAGCTCTGTGGGTGCGTGGCAAAGTACGACAGCACCGCGATCGGGTGATTCTCGGCATCCCAAAAACTGACTAGCCGCACGTACGGGTCGACCGTGCCTTCGGGCGCTTCGCGAAGTTTCGGATCTTTGCTCGCCGTGTACCGGATGTACTTCACTTTGCCATCGGGCCCGAGAATTCGCCGATTGGACGCGACTTGTTCGACCAGGCCTTTGCCGTAGCCGACTTGCTTCACCTGTTGAAGGTGCGTTTGAGCTTCGGCGGCCGCCGCTGCCACACGCGTGACGGTCTCGCGAGCAAAGTCGACCGGAAACAACTTGCCGGGCAGACCGGCGTCGGCCGCGATTTTCTCTGCCAGAAAATCGCAACCCGGCGCATCGTGCTGATGCAGAGCGTGAACGCAAACGCGGTCAATGGGCGTGTGGCATGCCTTGGCGATCGCCTGGCAAAATGCGTCGTGCCCTTCATTGCCAATCCCCACCCAATCGAAAGCGACCAGTACAACGGGTTTTTGGGCATCCGCCTGCAGTACGATTCCGCGGGCAGAAAGTGGATCGTTCACGCCTTTGGCGGGCGGCACTAGCGCATCGCAAAGCGGTGAACCTGGCGGAGGCGTCACATCAATTTTGAACGTCGCCACCCGAAGATCAACGGCAAGCACCGGCGAGGGCAGAAAAACCAGGCAAGTTAGCGCGAGCGCAACCAATCCGCAATCCGAATTCCACAATCCGAAATCAATTCGCCCGCGCCGAATCATTTCTTTGCTCCCTTCGAACCCGCCGCTTGCTGCAAGAACGTGATCAAATCCGCCATCGATTTCTTGTCGATCGTTTTTTCGAAGCCTTCGGGCATCAGCGATTTGCCGGTGGTATGGATGTCGTCGATATCGACGCGCAGGATGGTTGTGGTTTTGTTCTCGGGACCACGAAGCGTGACGGCCGTCGAAGTTTCGCCGGCGATGACGCCACTCAGGACTTGGCCGTCGCCCGTTAGCACCACATATTCCATGAACCGCGGATCCACTTCGGCGTTCGGAGCGATCACGTTGTAGAGCACTGCCTCGGCTCCGCGGTTGACCATCGCCGCCAGGTTCGGTCCCACGGCATGCCCGATGCTCGCTACCTCATGGCATGTTGAGCAATTCTTTTCGAACACCGCTTTGCCCTTCGTCGCGTCGCCGCCGGCAAGCGCTTCGTCGTGATAGTCCTTGAACACCTTTTGACGGTCCTCGCTCATCCCCTGGCCACCGAGCTTCTTCACAATCGCGCGGACTTTCGGGTCGGGATAGTTCTGCAGCTTCGAAACCTGTGCCGGTTCAAGCACCGTAATACGCTCATTCTGCTTTTGCAAATACTCGGCCAGCGCGAGTGCCCAAGCGCCGCGGCGAAGAAGTAAGTCGGCCACTTGCGACTTTTCGGCCTGCGACAACTTTGACCATTGACTGAGCACCAATTTCGGAACGCCGGCCGATTCGTACTGCCCGCACGCTGCAAGCACCGCCGCGCGAATTTCCGGCGATTCCTGCGAAGACCACAGCTTTCCGAATTCCGCTTGTTGCTGCTCGAACTTATCGAGCGACAAGTTTGCTATCGCCGCGACTCGATCCTCGGTCTTGGCGTTCGGTTGATGTAACACCTCTTCGGCCTGCGCGACCAATTTTTTGGCTGCAGTTTGCCGCAAGTCGCGAAGTTTCACCAATTGTGCGGGCGTGTCTCCGCTGAGTGCATCTGACGGCAAGCGACTCAGTGCTTTTAACAACGCCGCCTTGTTTGCTGCATGCTGGTCACCTTCCGGAGATTGGAGCAGCGCGACCAATGCGTCCAAATCCTCGGGTCGTCGTTGTCGAGCAATCTGTCCGACGATCGACTTGATGACACTTTCAGCCGTTCGCGACGTGGCCCATTTGTCGCTTCCCAGCAGCAGCGCAAGAACTGGCCCGGCCCGATCGACGATCGAAGTCAGCGCCGCGTCCGTGATATCCCGGTCGGTGTTATGCAGCAGAATGTGTGCGAGAGTCGGCGCCACTTTTGCGTCGCGGCTCTCGCCCAACGAGAGCGCAAGTTGAAACTGCACAACCGGATCCGAGTCTGATACCAGCGACGCGACTTTACCCAGCAATTCAGGAGACTTGTCCAACCGCGCCTCGCTCAACCGGATCGCGTGCCGGCGAACTTGCGGATGCTCATCGCCGAGCGCCTTCAGCAAGTCGGCGTCCTCTAGCGCACCAACGCTATCGAGCGCGTACAGTACGCAGATGCGTCCCTCCGGCCGCTTGGTGTTAGGAAGTTGTGCGTGTAGCGCCTTGCCCGCCGACGCGTCTTGCTTCTCGTAAATCAAACGCATCGCCGTCATGCGTCGCCATTGGTTGGCATCATCGAGCGTAGCCGCAAGCTCTTCGGTGCTCGCCTTATCCAGCATTGGCGGCCGCTTGTACTTGTAACCCTCGGGCACGACGCGGTAGAGCCGGCCCATATCTTGCCCGCTCGACAGATCGAGCTGCCGCTTCAGCACGGCCGGCAAGCTAGATGGGTGCTCGATCACCTCGCGGTACATGTCCATCACATACAACGCGCCTTCCGGGCCGATTGTCATCTGCACGGGCCGGAACCAAATGTCTTTCGACCGGATGAACTCGGTGTCCTTATCGATGCGATCGCCGCGATAGGTAACCCCTTCTTGCGCCAGCCGCTTGCGATGAATGAGGTTGCTTCCTACGTCGGCGACGAGGGCAATCGCATCATCATTGTTCGGCCATAAACCACCTTCGTAGATCGTTACGCCTGTGCTGCCGGTGAAATATCCGGCCGCACGACCGCCGCCCTCGATCGGGCCCGGCACGGCGCCGGATACACGCAATTTCGTGCGCGCTTCGCGCCACGCTTCGACCGGGCTAATGCGATAAACTTCGGCCTGCGGTCCATCCGAGGCAATCGAACGCCGCGCGGAAATCACGGATTGATACGGATTGCGGGCCACGTACTTCTCTTCGAACACAATCGCCTGCAAGTGGTCACTGTTCTGACACACGAACCGGTCACCCCACCGATTGAACGACATGCCATGCTGGCCGCCGCCCGTGATTGCTTCGATTTCAAGTGTTTTCGGATCGAAGCGGAAATCGCGGCCGCTCAGATCAAGCGGCTCGCCCGGCTTATCGGGCCGCGTAATCTTTCCGCCACTGCTGCTCGTCTGACCGTAAATCTTGTGATCGAGCCCCCACAAAAACGTGTTGAGCAATCCCTGCACGTTCTTGCGGCCAAAGCCTGTGTAAACGACCTTGCGAACGTCGGCCTTGCCGTCGCCATCCGTATCTTTGAAGTAGAGAATGTCCGGCGCATCGCCCACGAAGATGCCGCCGTCGTAGCAAATCACCGCGGTCGGCCAGGAGAGGTTATCGACGAACACTTTGCTCGTCTCGTAGACGCCGTCGCCGTCTTCATCCGTCAGCAACCGAATGCGGCCAAGATGCTCCTTGTCCTTTTCCGAGTAGTCGATCATCTCAACGACGTAGATCTTATTTGATCCGTCGAAGGCGATTGCCACTGGGCTGGCGATGTTCGGCTCGCTGGCAACAAGATCCATCCGAAAGCCGGGCAATACCTCCGTCGCGTCGTGCGATTGCTGCGGCGTCTTCGGCGGCACACGCTCGAGCTTGATGTCTGAACCAGGCTCCGGTTCGCCCGGCTTTGGCGTCGAGCGCTTCGTCGCCTTATCCGCGCCGAGCGCCGCAACGCAAACCGTGGCCAGTATCACGAACGCAGACAGCGACTTTCGTTTTCGCATGGAAGTGTATTCCGAACTAGCCTTCAATCAAAAAAATTAAGCCGCCAAGAACGCCAACGAATTCTCAATCTTCTTGTTTTACTTGGCGTACATGGCGGTTTATTTCTGTCATTACCCGACGTCACGAATCGTCACCGGCTGACCGCAATCGACCGATTGCTGCGCCGCCAGGCACATCGCCACTGACCAGCGGCCATCTTCGGCTCCGCATGAAAGCTTCCCGCCCCGGCGAATGGCATTCACAAGCATCGCCATTTGATCTTCGAGCTCGAACACTTCACCCGTGATCTTGTCGATCTTGACCTCTTGTACGTTTTCACCGTCGAAAGCGCGCAGCGAAAACGTCGGATGCAGCGTGCGGTCCATCGCACCGCTCCACGACGCCCACACCGCGCCTTTCGTGCCGGTGACTTTGACCGTTTGATGATGCTCGAACGCGGCGAGTGTCTGCGAAACGACCGCATATGCCCCATTTGCAAAGTTCACGATCGCGCTAAAGTTATCTTTCAGCTCCGGATGTCCGGGTTGCCGCGAGTTCGAGGTAGCGTAGACGGTCTGTGGTTCACCCGCCGACGAAAGATACCAGCGGGCGAAATCAAAAAAGTGAATCGGCTCCTCCAGAATCCAACTACCAACGCGGCTGATGTCGTACCGCCAATTGTTTGAGCCCTGGCGATACGGCCGCCGCGACAGCTCCACCAGCGCGTACAGCGGATCGCCGACGAACCCGGCATCGATCATCTCCTTTACTTTGCCCCACAATGACGACAACCGCAGCTCGTGCCCCACGGCGAAAACCCGTTTTTGCTCGCGGGCAATGCGGATCAGGTCGTCGCATTGTTCAAGCGACAGCGCCAGCGGCTTTTCAAGCAACACATTTTTGCCGGCCTTAAGCGCGGCCGAGGTGATTTCATGATGGAGATAGCTCGGCACCACAATATCGACCAGCTCGATGTCGTCGCGAGCTAGCAGCTCCCGATAATCGCCACATATTTGTGCGCTGGGGAATGCCTCGTGGGCCGCAGCGCGGCTTGCTTCGCTTGGCGCACTGATCGCCGCGAGTTCCGCGTCTTTAGTCTTCGCGATAGCGTTGGCGTGGCAGCGCCCCCAGGCGCCGAAGCCGATGAGGCCGAATTTCAGCAGTCCGCTTGTCATAGAATTGAGCGATGCGGTAAAGCGCGCTTATAGCCCGAGTCTGGTGCCATCGCAGTTAACAGACGGCGACATCGTGCCGGCGAGGATTGCCGAAGGTGGGATTTCAGTAGTCGGCTGGTCTGAGTCGAGTTTACCACGAATAAAATCGCATGTCATAGGAGCGGTAGAAAGGCCTGCGCAAGAAAGATATCAGCCGCCGTCGGCCGCGGGACTGTGATCCTTCTTAGCGCCCGACTTGCCGTCGCCCGAAGGTGTTTTCGGCATCTTAAACTTTACCGCCGCCATTTCTGAATCGAACTGCAAACGCATTTTTTTGAGCAGTTCGGCGTTTCCCACCAAGTTTTTCAGCTCGAACGGATCGTTTTTGAGGTCGAAGACTTCTGTCCACTCATCGTGGCCGGGATACGTAATCAACTTACTCGTATTTGTCCGCAGCGCGAGCACCGTCGGCGATTCGTATTGCGGCTCTTTGAAGTACTCGTAGAAGAATGAGTCGCGCCAGTCCTTCGGCGTGTCGCCCGTGAGCAGGGGCCGCAAACTACGGCCTTGCCCTTCGGGCAACGGCTTCGCGCCGGCGAGATCGAGAATCGTCGGCCCGTAATCGATATTGAGCACCATCGCGTCGTTGTTCACGCCGTGTTTGGCCTCGCTTCCCGGCATGTGAATTAGGAGCGGCACTCGCATGCTTTCGTCATACGCCGAGCGTTTGTCGCTGAGCATGTGCTCGCCGAGGTAGTACCCATTGTCGCTGCCGACGATCACGACGGTATTCTTCGCCTGTCCGTTCTTGTCGAGCGCATCGAGCACGCGGCCAACGCATTCATCGATCATCGTAATGTGCCGCATGTAAGCGCGGTGCCCTTCATACTGCTTCTCTCGGCGTTTTTCAGGATTCGCAGGCGGAGCTTTATCTTTTTCGAAGATCGCTGGCACCTCGAGGTTCGGTACGCCTCGCGATTCCTTGCCCGCATACAAGCCCCGGGCGCGCTCGGGCAAACTCTCGCCGCCCCGCGGCCCGTGGGGGCTCTTGAACCCAAGCCACAGGAAAAACGGCTTGCCTGACTTCTTTTGCTCATCCAAAAACTGCACCGCGTAGCCCGTCGCAATATCATCGATCCAACCATGCGTCGGCGTGTCCTTGCCGTTGAGCATAATCGGGCAGTCGTTGTACTTGCCCTGCCCAACGAAGCTTGCCACGTAGTCGAATCCCGGCCGTTCGCGCTGATTATCCAAATGCCACTTGCCGCAGTACGAAGTCGTGTAACCCGCTTGTTGTAGCAACTTAGGAAACGTCAGCGTATCGACCGGCAACGGTTTGCTGTTGCCGATGATGCCGTTCAAATGACTGTACTGACCCGTCAGCACACAGGTGCGCCCAGGCGAACACAACGAATTCACAACAAAGGACTGATCGAAGCGGATGCTCGTCTCGGCGAGCTTGTCGATCCGCGGCGTTTCGAGCCACGGAAATCGACCCTTCTCTCCCTGATCGCGCTGGTAGGCGCCGATGCAATCCCACCGCCAGTCATCGGCGTACATAAAAACGATGTTTGGACTCTTCGCAGTTTCAGCGGCGAAAACCGTGCAACTGACTAAGCAGCTAACCATCGCTAAGAGCGAGAAACACGTGAAGGCGCGCCGAACGAGGGTCATATCCACCACCTGAAAAATGTTGTAACGGATCGACTGCCATTGGCAGTTAGAGCACAACCCCCGCTCAGAGTATAATCGCCGTGGCTTGCCGTGGAGATGCACGGCGGAAAAATCCTCGGAGGGCGACAACCATGCACAGGCGCGAATTTCTGAAAACCGGCATCGCGGGCGCTGCGACCTTCGCGGCATTGCAGGCTGGGGCATTTGCAGCGGCGGGTGGCGAACATCCGCGGGTGGCGCTCATTGGCTGCGGCTGGTATGGCAAGACCGATCTCTTTCATTTGATTCAAGTCGCCCCCGTTGATGTCGTAGCCCTCGCTGACGTCGATAGCCGGATGCTCGGAACCGCCGCTGATCTGGTCGCCGAGCGGCAGGAGTCCAAGAAAAAGCCGGCGACCTATGCCGACTATCGCGAGTTGCTTAAGAAGGAAAAGCCGGAGATTGTGCTCGTCGCTACGCCCGACCACTGGCATTGCCTGCCGATGGTAGAAGCGTGCAAGGCGGGAGCCGACGTCTACTGCCAGAAGCCGATCAGTTACGATGTCGCCGAAGGCCAGGCGATGGTCGCGGCCGCTCGAAAGTACAACCGCACGGTGCAGGTTGGTTTGGAACGCCGCAGCACGCCACATCTGCTCGAAGCGCGGGACAAGTTCATCAAAACGGGCGCACTCGGTAGAGTGGCCTACGTCGACATTCACTCGTATTTCGGTGCGCAGAAAAACTTTCCCGACTGTACCAAGCCACCCGAATATCTCGACTGGGACACCTACGTCGGTCCGGCGGCATGGCGAGATTACAACTCGGGGCTTCATCCGCGCGGCTGGCGCGCCGCACGGGAATTCAGCAACGGGCAGATTGGCGATCTGTGCGTTCATTTCTTTGATCTGACTCGCTACTTCTTGGACCTCGGCTGGCCGAAGTCGATCGCAGCGACGGGGGGCGGTCTGATGCGGAGCGCCGACTCGACGGTGAACACGCCGGATACGCAATCGGCGCAGTTTGATTTCGGCGATGTGAAAGTCGTCTGGACGCAGCGCAATTGGGGAGAGAATCCGGAGCCAAAATACCCCTGGGGCGCGACGCTGTACGGGGACAAAGGAACGTTGAAGCTAAGCGTACAGGCGTACGACTTCGTGCCGAACGGCAAAGGTGAAACGGCGCACGCCGATTTCGTCGACGAGCGTGATAAGTATCCTGAAGACGTGCAGCACAAAGAAACGGAACTCTACGCCGCGCCGGCGAACCGGCGGCAGATGCAGAACTTTCTCGAAGCGCGCCGCGAAAGCAAAAAGCCGGTTGCGGATATCGAGGAAGGTCACATTTCAACGGCCAGCTGCATTTTGGCCAATTTGTCGATGGAATTGGGCCGCAGTCTGCAATGGAATCCGAAGATAGGACGCGTTGTCGGCGACGAGGAGGCCAACAAGAAACTTGCTCGCGTATATCGCGATAAGTGGACTCATCCGACTCCAAAAAACGTGTAGCCACGGCTAAAACGCCAACTCTGCGGGCAAGTATTTGTTGATCAGATCAGTGTAATACGTTCGCAACTCTGCCCAGTTCGGCGGCTGGGGGCTCTTTGAATACAAGTCGTACGGATTGAATTTCTGTACCCAGGGGAGCATCTCGCGATCATGATCATCGCACAGCCAATCGTATTCGCCTTCGCGGTGCCAGGCGTAGAACGAGTGGTAGCGGATCATGTAGAGCGCGGGTTCGGGCAAGTAGTCTTTTAGGACGTGGTATAGATACTCGTCGTGGCCCCAGGACATTTGGACGTTGCGCAGGCCGCAGTTTTTCTGGTAGATGCCGAGGCGAGTGTTAAAGCGAGGGTCGTCGAAATCGGGATTCGCGGCGAAGAATTCGTGGTACACAATGCGGTCGCTGTACTCGCAACCGGTGGGAAAGGTGTCGCCGACGACGGCCCATTGAAATTCGCCGAACAGGCAGAGGACTTTACCGAGGTCGTGTAGCAGCCCGACGAGGACGAACCAATCGGGGTGGCCGTCGGCGCGAATCGCTTCGGAAGTTTG
>DATBAY010000255.1:0-8021 GCA_036271295.1 Lacipirellulaceae bacterium
CTTGCGCAGCTTGTGACGACACTCCTCCGCGATCTCCTGCTCACCGCACGACTCTCATACCGCGTAACACGCTCCGACTTTTCGGCCGCGGCCGCCTAAACTACCGACCTCAAAAACGCCTTACTTCCCCGGGCTGCTAGGCACCCATCGGAACGCCTTTGCCAAAAATGCTCTAGGACCGACAATTCCGTCGACGCGCGAATTAAGCTCAGATGAGGTCCAGCGGCGACTGACGCCGATGACGCGTGCGGCTGCACTCATGGCACACGCCGCTGATGATGAGGCGGTGGCCCGTCACTCGGAAGTCATGCTCTCGGGCAACCGCATCGCAAATGTCGTTGAGTTCGTCGCTGCTGAATTCGATGAGCTTGTCGCATATCTGGCAGTACAAGTGATCGTGCTGCGGATAGCCGTAGTCATGTTCATACACGGCCCGGCCACTGAGCGTCATCTTGCGCAGCAGCCCCGCCTCAACGAGCTGATCGAGGGTGCGATAAACCGTCGGCCGGCTGACTTTCTCGCCGCGGTGGCCGGCCGAATACGCGTCGATCAGTTCATCCGCGTTGAAATGATCGTGTCGCTCAAAAATGAAATCGACGAGCGCCCGCCGCTGCTGGGTCGTCCGCTTACCGCGGCTCTGCAAATACTCCTCGAATCGCTCCTTCGGAGAGAGCGAGACCTGGACTTCGCCGAGTGAAAAATCGTTGGACATGCGAAATGATCTGAGCAAAAACTGCGAGCGCCGAACGGCTTATTGAGACGAGCCCGACGGTTTCCAATCGCCCGAAACCATTGCGATTTTCGAGTTTACGAAGGATCGCCGCGAGCTTATTGATTCTAAGCGGAATCCGAGCGGCCGGCAAGAATCGACGGCTAAACTAAGTGCTAAGGCGGCAAACGTACGCGCTGTTAGCCGGTTTGATCGAGCATTCGCTCAACCGCGGCATTCATTTTGTCCGGCGTGTCGTAGGTACCCGCCGCAATTTGGCTACGGATTTGGTTGACCAGGTCATGCCGAATACCGCCGGTTTCCGTGGCTTTCATCGCCGCTTCGGCCGCTTGTGAGATTTCCAAGCGGTCCGTCGATGCAGCACCCGATGTTGCCTGCGGAGCTTGAGTTCGCTGGGTAAAATGCGGCGGGTTAATGCTCTGAGGACCGTGAACTTGCGAAGGGCCGTTGACGTGCATGGAATCGTCTCCCGAGGCGGGATCAGTCGGGGTATGGGTTGTTTTTGTTAGAACGCTTGGCGTTCAAATCGGAGGCCGATTATCGATTAGCTTTTGGTCGGCCGTCGTCGCGAATGCGAGTGCCAGAGCACTATCAAAATCGACGCCGCCGACCATGGCTTTTCAACAATTCCTTTGTGCGACCAGTCTGCGCTATCACAAGCGTTGTACGGAGTATACCGATCGTTTACGAATGGGTTCAACAGGTCGTGTGGGATAGTCCTCCCGCACACATTTGTCGGTTGGCAACCATTCATTAGGGCTGCCTGGCTAACTCCAGCCGAGCGACCGAAACACCTAATCATATTACGCTGCTCGTAGCGGCCAGGTTTCGGGCGGGCGGCAATCCTGGCGCTCGAAAGATAGAAATCTCGCCAATTCCGGTCAACCCGGATCGATGAGGTTGCTAGCAGTCGCGCGCAGCATGCACATTTTGCAGCCGTTGCCGGGGACGGACACGGACACGGCAGGCCCGATTTTATGCGGAACCCGGGTGACCGCCGAAGGTTTGAAAGGATAGGAAAGTACGGTCGGGAGGGTCAGTATGGCGTCAAAAACGGTTCGGAATCAGCGTCAATTTCGTTTGCCGCTGGGGCTTTTCGCAGCGTTTTTTTCCGTTTGGGCCGGCGGTACGCTTACTGCCGCCCCCGCCGCCAAGGACGCCGCATCGGCGGATGACGCCGCCCTATTCGATCGCCTCGACACGAACCACAACGGCATGCTCGAAGCCGACGAAATCGCCGCCGAGAACCGCGGCCTTTTCGATCGCCTTCTCCGACGCGGAGATGCAAACCACGACGGCACGCTCTCACGTCAAGAGTTTTTAGAAGCCCTAACTTCCACGCGGCCCGAGAAGCCAATCGAAACGAAGGAGTCGACAACGATTCCCGGCGCCAACGCGGTGCGCTACATCCTGCTGACGATGGATACGAATCGCAACGGCCGGATCGAAAAAGACGAAGTGCCTCCGGAGCTGAAGCCAGTCTTCGACACCATGATCGAGCGCCTGGATAAAGACGGCGACGGTGCGATCGAACGCAAAGAGCTGAGCCGCGGCGGTCCGGTGATGGGCGCCATGGCCATGCGATACTGCCGACAAAAGGGCATCGACGTCGACGCCGAGCTCGAGAAGCTCAAAAAGTCACAGGGGGAAACATTTGATCGGTTCGACGAACGGCCCATTCCGCTAGCCGACGTCAAAGATCCAAAACAGGCCCGGCGACTATTTGCCACACTCGACGAAAATGGCGACGGCAAAATCGACCCCGAGGAAGTGCCTGAGCCGCTCCGCGAGCCAATCCAGCGGCTCGTGCGCATCGCCGACCGCGACGGCGATGGCAAACTGAGCCAGGCGGAATTCATGGCCGCAACCGAGCAAATCTCCCGCTTCATGAAACGTCGCCAGGGCGATGAAATGCCGTTTCGCAAAGCCAAGAAAGACGGCAAACCGAGTGCGACGCCGCCGAGCACCGCAAAAGACAACTAGTTTAACGGCGCTCTTCGCAACGACTCTCTTCAATACCAGACTCGCGGTATCTCGCGAGTCATGGTTCATTAGCATTACGCTCGCGCGAACCGTGAACTGCGCTAGCATGTCTTGCGTATTAGTTTCAAACCGTCCGGTCGTTGGGACCCGCAAATTCCCGCGACCCGCCTTTTCTCGCGTGCGGTTTGGGGAACAGAGGAGACCGCGATGCAACCTTCTACTCATCCACTGATTTCGGGGGTCGATTGCCCCTGGCTGCCGCCAATTTCGTTCGGCATTGAACCTTATCTGCAATTGTGCCGAACGATTCACGAGTCGCTCAAAGAGCTCGAAGCGCGCTACCCAACGCAGCGCCCGCTGCTGACTTGGGAAGGCCGCGCGAAACGTCTTAAACACAAGCCAAAGTAAGATTCGGTTGGGCTACCATTTCCTGCCAGCGAGCATCAGTTCCGTCCGACGGGTGCCTGGGGGCACGCCCCAGATGCTTTGCCACAGCTGGGGCGTTGCCCCAGGCACCCTTGTTAAAAACAGCTAGTCCACTCCGCTGCGTGCCGTCTATCATGGAGGCATGAAAGTCCTCCTAGCCAGCCCGCGTGGGTTCTGCGCGGGCGTGAACATGGCGATCGAGTCACTGGACCTCGCCCTGGCATCGCTCGAACCGCCGATCTACGTTTACCACGAGATCGTCCACAACAAGTACGTCGTCGAGCACTTCCGCGGACGCGGCGTCACGTTCGTCGACGACCTGGCCGAGGTGCCCCACGGTTCGACATTGCTGTTTTCGGCCCATGGCGTGTCGCCCGAGATCCGCCGCATTGCCGCCGAGAGAAAACTTCGAGCGATCGACGCCACCTGCCCGCTGGTGACAAAAGTCCACCTCGAGGCAATCAAATACGCCAACGCAGGCTACACGATTCTGCTCATCGGCCACGAAGGGCACGACGAAGTCATCGGCACCATGGGCGAGGCGCCCGAGGCAATCATTCTGGTCGAGTCGCCGGACGACGTGGCATCGCTCGAAGTCGCCGACGAGCGAAAAGTGGCATATCTGACTCAAACCACGCTCAGCGTCGATGACGCCAACCGCATCATCGATAAGTTGAAGGAGCGCTTTCCGCACATCGCTGCCCCGCCGAAGGACGACATCTGCTACGCCACGCAAAACCGCCAAGAAGCGGTGTCGCTCCTCTCGCGCGACGCCGACTTGGCGATCGTGCTCGGCAGCCAAAACAGCTCGAACAGCCAACGGCTCGCAGAGCTCGCCCGCGAACGCGGGTTAGCGGCCCATCTCATCGACGGTCCCGCTGACTTACGCTCGGAGTGGTTCGATGGCGTATCAACAGTGCTTGTCACCGCAGGTGCGAGCGCACCTGAAAAAGTAGTCGAAGAATGCCTCGACTGGTTGCGCGAACGCTTCAACGCGACCGTTGAACCCCGTTCGATTCGCGAGGAAAACGTGTCGTTTCCGTTGCCGCGGGAGCTGCGAGAGCTGCGAACGATAGCCGCTGCTAGATAGCTTCAGCTTTAGAACATATGACGATCGAACAAATCAAAAAATCGTACAACTCTCAACCCTTCCAGCCATTCACCATTCATTTGGCAGGGGGGCGAGAAGTTCCGGTGCCGCATCGGGATTTTATTATGGTAGTGCCAAACGGCCGCACTCTCGTCGTTGCGCTGCCAGACAGCACGGTCGATATCATCGACCTTCTGTTGGTGAGCGATGTCGTAGTTGGCACCTCGAAAAACGGCTCGAATGGACACAAAAAGCGCGGCCGGAGCGCTTAGTTATCTTCATGCCCGAGGGGTTTCACCCCCAGCTCTTTCACCAAAAACGCCCAGCGATCCGCGGCGCTTTCGATTTGCTTGGCGACCGACGTGCCGTGGCCGTGACCCGCTTTCGATTCAATGCGAAGCAGAATCGGCGCGTCACCGCCTTGGGCACGCTGTAACGCCGCGGCGAATTTGAAGCTGTGCATCGGCACCACGCGGTCGTCGGTGTCGGCCGTCATGATGAGCGTCGGCGGATACTTCGTGCCCTCCTTGATATTGTGGTACGGCGAATACGCCAGCAGCGATTTGAATTCGTCTTCTTTGTCGCTGTTGCCGAACTCGTCACGCCAGAACTGCCCGGCCGTGAAGTTCTGGAACCGCAGCATGTCGAGCACGCCCACCTGTGGGATGCACGCCCCAAATAAATCCGGCCGCTGAACTTCGCACGCACCGACGAGTAGCCCCCCGTTGCTGCCGCCCATGATGGCGAGTTGGCCTTTTGTGGTCCGCCCGGCGCTAATTAGCCACTCGGCTGCCGCGATGAAATCATCGAATACGTTTTGCTTCTTGAGCGCTTTGCCGGCCAAGTGCCACTCTTCGCCATATTCGCCGCCGCCGCGCAGGTTGGCGACCGCCACGATGCCGCCCATTTCGACCCAATCGATATACGCGGGACTAAACGCCGGCGTGATCGAGATGTTGTATCCGCCGTAGCCGTACAGCAACGTTGGGTGCGGCTCGTCCTGCTTCAGGTCCTTGCGATACGTGAGGATCATCGGCACGCGCGTGCCGTCCTTACTGTGGTAGAAGACCTGCTCGACTTTAATCGATTCTGGTTTGAAGTCGACCTTCGGCTGATGCACCAGCTCCGTTTTATTCGCCGGCACGTCGTAACGGTAAACGCTCGTCGGCACGTTGTAGCTCGTATAGACGAAGAACGTTTCGGTGTTCTTCTCGTCGCCGCCGAAGCCTTGAACCGTCCCCGGCCCTGGTAGTTCCACCTCGCCAAGCGATTTACCGGCCAGATCGTGAACGCGCACTTCGCTCAGCACGTCGACCATGTATTGGCAAATGATGTGGCCGCTCAAAATGCTCGCGCTTTCGAGGGTTTCCTTCCGGACCGGCACGATCTCCGTTAAGTGATCGCGCCCAGGTCGATCGACTTCCATCCGCACAATGCGTTTCGTCGGCGCCTTCAAATCTGTCAGAAAGAAAAGCTGCCGGCCATCGTTGCCGAGAAACGAAAACTGGTTATCGAAGTCGCCGATCAGCTCCTTAAAGGGTGCATCCGCCGCGGCCGAAGTGTCGCGCACCCAAACCTGATTCTGCGGATCGGTGCTCCGCGCGATTTCGAGTACGAGATACTTGCCATCATCCGTAACGTTGAAGCCAAAATTCCAATCTGGATGATCCGGCCGGCGGTAGACGAGTTGATCCGCGTCTTGCTTCGTACCCACCTTGTGGAAATACACCATCTGATTGAGGGCCGAAGCCTGAAACTTCTCCCCCTCCTTCGGCTCCGGATACCGCGAGTAGTAGAAGCCCGTTCCTGCTTTGTTCCACTCGATCCCGGCGAACTTCGACCATTTCAGATGGTC
Source organism: Lacipirellulaceae bacterium (assembly GCA_036271295.1). GTDB lineage: Bacteria > Planctomycetota > Planctomycetia > Pirellulales > Lacipirellulaceae > JABDGM01. The sequence goes on from DATBAY010000255.1 coordinate 6,085, forward strand.
GTCGAGCGCCTTGCCGTTGCTCACTTCCACCACAAAAACTTCTTCCCAATCGCTTCCAGCCGACGAGCGCGAATAGGCGAGATACTTGCCATCGTCCGTCACATTAAAGCTGGCCAGCGCGATCGTGCCATCCTTCGACCACGTGTTGGGATCGATCAGCACGCGCCCCTCGTCCTGATACGAGTCGGCCACGTACAGCACCGCTTGATTTTGCAGCCCGTCGTTTTTCGAAAAGAAGTACTTGCCCCCCTTCTCCACCGGCGGCGAGTAGCGTTCATAATTCCACAGCTCCGTGAGTCGTTTCACGATTGCTGGCCGCTCGGGAATCGCATCCAAAAACTTGCGGGCGACTTCATTCTGCGCCTTCACCCACGCAGCAACCTCATCCGACTCGCGCACGTCCGCTTCCAACCAGCGGTAAGGATCGGCAACCTTAACCCCGTGATATTCGTCAACCTGATCAACACGTCGCGTAGCGGGATATTTCATTTTCGTATTCGAATTCGCGGTTTCCGCTGCAACGCTCGCGGCCTCAAAGCACAGCAACGCTGCAACCGCCAACAGGCACAAATTGAGTTTTCTTTTCATCTAGATTTTCAAGATTCACCACAGGGAACACAGAGTTCACAGAGAATGAAGGATTGGTCTTCTCGGTGTTTTCTGTGTCCTCTGTGGTAAAAAAAATTGAGTGTTAGCTGCTCGCGCTGCGGTAACTTAAGAGCGCCCGCTGAAATACCCAGCGGCTAACCACCAAGCTCCCCACCGTCGCGACGATCGCGAATAGCGCCAAGGGAGCATACTCCGCCCGCAGCGGCTTAGCCAGCATCCGGGCCGGCACGTTCACCACGATCAGCACCGGCAGCACGAACGTGAAGCCGAGGCGGAGCCAATTACCAATTGGCCCGCTATAGATTTCCATCGGATAGCGCGAAAACGTCGTGATGTAAAACCAAAAGTCGTAAATCGAAGAGTTGCGTCCCAACCACACGCTGCCGGCCGCGAGTACGATCGTCAGGCTATACAAAATCGCAACGCCTGCCAGGACGTAAATCGGATACAGCACCACCTGCCAAATCGTGAGGTGAAAACCCTCAACTCGGGGCAGCGCGTAGATCATCAGCGCCGCGGCCACAAGAAAATTCGAGAAAGACGACCATTCGATCTTCCGCAGCGAGATAAGAAACTGCGTATCGATCGGCTTGAGCAGTGCGAAGTCGAGCCCGCCGGTGCGAATCAGTTCGCCGAACTCTTCGGCGTTGGGCATGAAAAACGTCTGCACCAGGCTATTGATGAACATCGTCGTGGCCAGGAACACGAAAAACTGGTACTCGCCCCAACCGGTGCCACGGCCGAGCGAATCGGTGTAGTGAAACACCAGCACGTAGAAGCCCAGGTTCATCAGCATCCAAGAAAACGACGAAATCGCCTCGATGATGAAGTTGACGCGAAACGTCATGTCGCGCACGAGGCTATTGCGGGCAAAGGTCGCGAAGACCCGTAGATGCCGAGCGAGACTGCCGTGCTGGTCCATGTTGATTGCTTAAGACGAGGAATTATCCACAGATGACACTGATAGACACAGATTTTTGCGTTCCCCATCTGTGCTTCATCGGTGTCATCTGTGGATAAACCTCTTGGTTTTGTTCGCTCGCCGATCGCTAACCACCGAACGCGCTGTAGCGCTTCGTCCCGTAGTGAAACGCGACTCGGCTGGCGATGATGAAAAACGCCAGCCACGCCAGCTCGATCGCCAGTCCCTGGACGAGAGCCGCGCCGTGGACTTTACCCAAAAAGACCACTGCGGGGAAATAGGCCAGATATTGCAGCGGCGTCAATTGCACTAGCAGGCCCCATTTGCCCGTGATCAGATCGATCGGAAACATGTGTCCCGAGAGAAAGAAGCTGAACAACATGTAGACGAACAATAGCGAGCTGAC
>DATBAY010000256.1:0-2169 GCA_036271295.1 Lacipirellulaceae bacterium
GGATCGAGATTTCGATCCGGGTTTTTTCGTTTCGGCATTCGGCGTTCTAACTGATTTGAAAATGGCGCGCAAAGATCGACAGTGCACGGTGACATGCGCGCCTTGTTAGCTCTCGAAGACGGTCGATTTTTCGAGGGCGAATCATTTGGCGCAACCGGTACCCGCGTCGGCGAGGTTTGTTTCAACACTGCCATGACCGGTTATCAGGAAGTGTTGACTGATCCTTCTTATCGCGGGCAGATCGTGGCGATGACTTATCCGTTGATCGGCAATTACGGCACGAACTCGCTCGATGAGGAGAGCCGCTCGCCACACGTCAGCGGGTTTGTGATCGAGGAGTTGAGCGAAGTCCCGAGCAACTGGCGCTCGGAAATGTCGCTCGATCAATACTTGAAGAAATGGAACATCCCCGGCGCACAAGGAATCGACACCCGCGCGCTGACTCGGCACCTGCGCACCCGCGGCGCGATGAAGGCTTGTGTGACTACGGAAGAGATGTCGCCGGAAGAAGCAACGCAGGAGGCCATCAAAGGCGAGGGCGTTATCGGCATGGATTACGTTCGCGAGGTTTCAGCGCGCGAAATTTATCAATGGGACCCCGAGGACAAGTTGAGTGAGCCGTGGTCAATCAGGTCCACTAACGGCGGAATCAAACCCAGCCTTCCGCCGATCCGATTTCGCATCGTCGCTTATGATTATGGAATCAAAGAGAATATTCTTCGGCTTCTGCGGCAGAAAGGTTTTCGCGTCACGGTTGTACCAGCAACCACAACTGCCAAGGAAGTGCTCGCGCTCAATCCGGATGGCGTTTTTCTTTCCAATGGACCGGGAGATCCCGCAGCCCTGCCTTATGCGCACAAGGCAACGCGCGATTTGATGGGCAAAAAGCCGATTTTCGGGATTTGTCTCGGCCATCAGATTCTTGGATTCGCGTTCGGCGGATCGACTTACAAATTGAAATTTGGGCATCACGGCGCGAACCAGCCCGTAAAAGATTTGAGCAGCGGCAAGGTGGCGATCACGGCGCAAAATCACGGGTTCGCAGTCGATCCCAAGTCGCTGCCGTCCAACGTAGAAGTGACGCATATAAATCTGAACGACGGCACCGTGGAGGGAATGCGGCACAAGGAACTGCCAATCTTCAGCGTACAATATCATCCCGAAGCCGCGCCCGGCCCGCATGACGCTTCCTACTTCTTCGATCAGTTCGCCGATTTGATCGAAAAAAGCGTGTGAGGCACTGCATTGACCAACACACCGAGCAGCCGACATTTGCCTCATGTTTAATTCAACAACAAACAGACACGCGATTCTTAAGATCGCAGTCGCCGCGACACTGGTCGTCGGGCTGACCGCTGCTCCGCTCGCCATTGCGCAGGAACATGAGCATGGCAGCGACGCGGCCGCGTCAAAGGAGGTGACCGGCGAAGTAGTCGATATGATGTGCTACGTCGATCATAATGCGGTCGGCGAAAAACATGGTCAGTCCTGTGGGGCGAAATGCATCAAGAACGGTGGGCCAGTCGGTATTGTAAGCGACGGCAAAGCCTATCTGGTGGTTGGCGAACACAAGCCAATTAACGAGCAACTCGCTGAGTACTGCGGTAAAAACATCACCGTGAAAGGCAAGCTCGCCGACCGTGGCGGTATCGCTATGATCGAGAACGCCGAGATCGTGAAGAAATAGGTCCTCAGCCACGCCGTCATTCTGCGCGAAGTCGAGGAATCCCGTGGCATTACTCCGCGGTAGCTTCGCGGGATCCTTCGACTTCGCTGCGGTCCGCTCAGGATGAGAATGAGGTCACTTGTAATATGGCCGCAACGACGGTCGCAGTTTTCCGACCTTAAGAGCCGTCTCCACTTGCAAATCAGAAACCGGCGCCTCCGCGAATTTGCGAATCTCGCCTGCCTCGAGCGCCGCGATCGGCAATCCATCCAAAAATAAAACCCGATTTGCAGTCAGCGCCGGAATTCGCGGCCCTGGTGTCAGAATGCCTTGCAAGTTCAGTGAATCCGCCGCGCTCAGCGCGGTCAACTCGCTATTTCGCGACGTCTTGCGAATGGAACGCAACAGGGCAATTGCCTCCGGCAGGGCAAATTGTTCGCCGCTGATTCCTCCCACAAAATAGCCGCCGCGAATCTCGCCACGCGCCTCCCAGCGGCGATAAA
>DATBAY010000257.1:0-5295 GCA_036271295.1 Lacipirellulaceae bacterium
TAAGACGACGCGCCCATCGCGGCACGCATCACACGTTCCGCTTCGGCCGCGGTACCCGCCCCTTCCACGCCGCCGGGTCGCCTTGCTTCTTTTTCGCCCCGCGCCGCTTTTTGCCGCCCGCTTCTTTCTCTGGCACCGCAGAAACCGGGTTCCCAATTTGATCGCGCATCGCCGTGATTCGATCCCGAATCGAAGCTGCTCGCTCGAACTCCATCGCCTCGGCCGCCGCCATCATCTCGCCTTCCAACTCCGTAAGGTACTCTTCCGTGATGTAGACGGTTTCATCCGTGCGCCCCACTTTCGCATTCGCCTCGGCATGGGCGCTGGCCTGAGCTTCGATGCCGGCGAAAATCGCTTTCTTAACCGTCTCTGGCGTGATGCCGTGCTCCTTGTTGTACGCCTCCTGCAACTTGCGGCGCCGCTCGGTCTCGTCGATCGTTCGCTGCATCGCGTTGGTCACCCTATCGGCATACAGAATCACCTTCGCATTCACGTTACGCGCCGCCCGGCCGATTGTTTGCATCAGCGACGTCTCGCTGCGCAAGAAACCCTCTTTATCTGCATCGAGGATGGCGACCATTGAAACTTCGGGCAGATCGAGACCTTCGCGGAGCAAATTCACGCCAATCAACGCTTCGAACTTACCCAGCCGCAAGTCGCGCAGCAGCTCCACCCGCTCGAACGCATCGAGTTCGCTGTGCAGCCATTTGCACATTACGCCTTCCTCCGTGAAGTAAGCAGCCAGATCCTCGGCAAGCCGTTTGGTCAGCGTGGTCACGAGCACTCGCTCGCCCTGCGCCGAACGCTCGCGAACCTGCCCCAGCAAATGCGGCACCTGACCACGGGCCGAGACAATCTCAATCACCGGATCCAGAAGTCCAGTCGGCCGCACGACCTGCTCAACTACCTCGCCGCCCGTTTGCTCCAACTCGTACGGACCCGGCGTCGCTGATACGTAGACCACTTGATTCAAGCGTTCCTGCCACTCCTTGAATTTCAGTGGCCGATTGTCGAGCGCGCACGGAAGTCGGAATCCGTGCTCAACAAGCGTCTCCTTCCGGCTGCGATCGCCGCTGTACATCGCCCCAATCTGGGGCACCGTCGCGTGCGACTCATCGACGATCAGCAAGTAATCCTTCGGAAAGAAATCAAACAGCGTGTACGGCGGTTCGCCCGGCTTCCGGCCACTTAGCGGTCGACTGTAGTTTTCAATGCCCGGGCAGTAGCCCATCTCCATCATCATCTCAACGTCGTACCGCGTCCGCGCGCTGAGCCGCTGCGCTTCGAGAAGTTTGCCTTGCGATTTGAACAACTCGAGTCGCTCTCGCAACTCTTTGCGAATCTCATCCACAGCGCCGTGAATTCGCTCCTCCGGCAGCACGAAGTGTTTCGCTGGGTAGATGTAAATGCTCTCGAGCTTGTCGACTGTTTCGCCGGAAACTGGATTGATAATCGAGAGCCGCTCGACCTCATCCCCCCAAAATTCCATTCGGTAGGCGAACTCTTCGTAGCTCGGCCAAATCTCAACCGAGTCGCCGCGCACCCGGAACTTGCCGCGAGAGGGGTCCGTATCGTTCCGCTCGTACTGAATATCGATGAGCTTGGCGAGCATCGCGTCGCGATCTAATACGTCTCCCACCGAGACGCCGACCATCATCGCCTTATAATCCGTGGGCGACCCCAAACCGTAAATGCACGAAACGCTCGCTACCACGATCACATCCCGCCGGCTTACGAGCGAGCTGGTCGTTGCCAGCCGCATCCGGTCGATTTCCTCATTGATCGAGGCGTCTTTTTCGATGTAGATATCCCGCTGCGGAATGTACGCCTCGGGTTGGTAGTAGTCGTAGTAGCTAACAAAGTAGCTCACCGCGTTCTGCGGAAAGAATTCTTTGAATTCCGAGTAGAGCTGAGCCGCTAACGTCTTATTATGCGACAACACCAGCGTCGGCCGCTGAATCGTCTGAATGACGTTTGCCATCGTGAACGTCTTGCCCGAGCCGGTCACGCCCATGAGCACCTGTTCGCGGCGACCGCTGCGGATGCCTTCTAACAGCTCACGAATCGCCTGCGGCTGATCGCCGGCGGGCGCGAACGGAGACTCAAGTTTAAATTCCATGCCCTTATTCTACCGGGCCAGGGAAGGGGACCGAAGGGAGCGCCGCTCACGAAGGACGTGTTGACTATCCGCGCAATTCACTGCGTAAGATTGGTTCGGCGACGATTGTCTCCACCGGCCGACCCAGCAGCATTCGCCGCTTGTTTTCGAGTTCAATCAGCCGCTTTTTCGCCCGCGCGATCTCCTCATCGATCGCGAACACGGGGTCGGTTGCCGCCGCTTCGGCCGCAAACTGTTCGCGGCTCATGTAGTGAAACACCGGTATGAGCAGCGAAATGGCCCCTGCCAAAATCGCGAGCACGCCGGTGAGGCGCCACAAGCCATCACCGGGCCTATCGAACAAATTAAACAGAAATCCCGCCGACAGCAGAGTCGCCAACCCCAAGATCAACTGATACGCGACGATGTATGCCCAACGATACCCGCGCGCCAATTTGGCCATGAACAACATCGAAAGATGCGCACACGCGACCGCGTAAAACGACGCCACGAAGGTCGTCGTCCAGAACCACCAACCGCCGGGCTCAGCCCAGGCCGCGATGAGCAGAAGCACTGCTGATATCGCAGTGAGCCCTAAGCCAGCCGATGGCAACACGCGATGGCCGCGCGTCAGGCACCCGCCACAGGCCAGCCCACATACACTCGCCCCGGCAATGATTAACGTGGTGGCGAAAACCTTGAACTCAAAATCCCAGTTGCGCGTCGGAATGCTGATCGCAACGATGCCCATGACCGCCGCCACCACGACCGAGGCAATAAATGCGCGCAAACTTATCTTCGTGAGCCGTTGCGAATTCATGCACTTCCCCTGGGATAGGTTACAGGGCGTTCTTGTCACTGTTCGAATCGCCCGCCACATCCTGCTCATCCGGCAGCGGCAACAGATACGGCATTATCTTTTCCAGCGTTCGCGGACCAATCCCGCGCACGCGCCGCAACTGGTTGTTGTCCTTGAATAGTCCGCGCGTATCGCGCGACTCGATGATGCGGCGGGCGAGCGTCTCACCCACTTCCGGCAGCTCGGCGAGCTCGAACCACTGGGCTTTATTGACGTCGACCTGGTAGCGTGCTGTGAGCGGCTCCGCTCCGTCGATTTCAATCAGCTCTCCGCGCGGACCGCCTTGAACGACCCAGTAAACACCCATTCCGGCAAGCGCACTCGAAACCAACAGGGCGACGATGGCTTGGTCAGCGCGGCGCAAGATTGGCCGTTTGCTGCTGCCATCGCCGGATTGTTTGATACGTAGGTCGTCGGCCACGAGATGCCTCGACATCGCTGCGGTGCCAAACGACAATTATCGCTGCCGGCGGGTTCTGGTCGAGTCACCAAATCGCGCATAACCACATATATCAATCTTTAGAGGCGTCCCGTGATGAACAGAATAAAGAACTTCCCGTTTCCGAGTCGTGGCTTGATCATTCTCACTGCGATCTGCGTGGCTTTTAGCAACAGCCAAGTGAGAGCCGACGAGAAAGAGGCTGCCAAGCCCGCGCCCGATTGGCGTGCTATTTTTCAAGTTCATTACGCCGACCGTGTAAAGCTCTTTCGCGAACAGAATCTGATCTTTCAGAACGTGATCCTCGTTGGCGATAGTATCACCGAAGGCTTCGAAGTCCAGAAGTATTTTCCAGGGCGAAAGATTCTCAACCGCGGCATCGGCGCCGATGTGATCGGCAACGACCTTAAGCCCGATGACAAACGTGGCGTGCTCAAGCGGCTCGATGAATCCTTCTTCAACGTTCCCGCCACGGATGCCTTCTTACTAATCGGCATCAACGACCTCGGCGATAACCACACGCCGGAAACCATGGAAGCCGGCTATCGCGAAATCCTCGAACAAGTGAAAAGACAAGAGCCTCGTTTGAAGGTGCACGTGCAATCGCTCATGCCGACGCGCGGCAACTACGCCAAGCACAACGCCAATGTGAACGACTTCAACGAGCGGCTGAAAAAGCTCGCCCAAGAATTTGGCTACGACTACATCGATCTCCATTCGCCTCTAAAAGACGAGAAAGGCGAATTGAAGGAAGAGTTGACCGCCGACGGCCTCCACATTAACGACGCCGGTTACAAGATTTGGAAGTCAGAGATCGAAAAGAAGATGGGATGGCAGTGAATTCCATTTCCACTTTCCTGTTAAGCAATGCCTGGCTGTCGGCGGCAATCGGCGGTTTTTCCAAAATCACAAGTGGCCAAAAATCGTTGTAGAAATTGGCCGCGCACTCTGCTAGGTTCGATTCTGCAACGATGCCAGTGCGCGGTGACCGTGGGGCCACCGGATTCGATCGTTTGTGAGTAGCACGCTTGGCCCGCTAGCGCGCCTCCGCCCGGGAGGAAGCGCGTGACGCCCGCCAAACACGACTGCCAGATTCGATGGGGCTGATCCCGGCCGCACACATGGTATCAGGGCCGAACTCCGTTTGCGCGTCCTGCTACGTCAAACCCCAGGGTCGCGTGCACGCGGCGAACGGCCCACGCCCGGAGGGGCGCTTCTCCTTTTTGTCCGTCAAGATTTCGTTACACGCATTGCATTGCCTAAAGAATTTCAACAGCTCACTTGGGACGCCGCAATTGAAGACGATCTGCGCGCGCTCATTCGGCTCGCAGTCCGCGAAGATCTCGATCGACAGCACGACTGGACGACTGTCTCACTGGTAGGACCAGATGCCCAGGGCAGGGCGGCGATGGTCGCGCGCGAACCTGGCGTCGTCGCCGGCCTGCGCGCGCTGCCTGTCATCATCAATGAAATGCAAGCCGCGATCGATCTCGATTTACAAGCGGCCGATGGCAACACGATTACCGTGGGAACGGTTTTAGTGACATTGTCGGGCTCTGCACGTGATCTGCTCACTTGCGAACGACCGATGTTGAATCTCGTCAGCCGCTTGTCGGGCATCGCAACGCAAACGCATCGCTTCGCCGAACGCATCCGCGGGACGAAAGCGCACATTTACGATACCCGCAAGACGACACCAGGCTGGCGGCGATTGGAAAAGTACGCCGTCCGCTGCGGTGGCGGCCACAACCACCGCACCGGACTCTTCGACGCAATTCTGATCAAAGATAACCATCTCGCGATGGCTGCCGAAAAAAATCTCTCGCCGGCGGCAGCCGTGCAGCGTGCACGCAAGTTCGTCGCTGAGCTCGATGCTCAATACATCGCGAAGGACTTGTT
>DATBAY010000258.1:0-1714 GCA_036271295.1 Lacipirellulaceae bacterium
TGAGGTTTTGTGAGTTATACGCTTCGGCGGCATCTTCCGTTTTTTTGGCCGGTTCGGTCGCTGGAAATAAGGCAATTGCGGGAATTCCCAACGTGGCGGCTCGTCCCACAATTTCAGTGAGAAGGTCTATCGACAAGCGAAATACGCCCGGCATCGACGCGATCGGCTCTTGCCGCTTGTCCCCTTCGTGAACGAAAAGGGGCAGTATCAGATCGCTTGCTCGGAGCTCGTTTTCCGCGACCATCCGCCGAGCCCAATCGTACCGGCGCAAGCGACGGAGGCGCGTTTGTGGGTATTGGCCCCAGGGAGTCGGCGAGGATGGGGAATCGGGCATTCGGTTCTATCCTATATTCCCGTTGTGGGCGTCACAATGAACTTTGCAGTCGTCTCGCTCCGCGAGACGTAGTTCATCTCGCGAAACGAGATGGCTACAAAGTGCGGGGCTTGACTCGCGCTCATTGGGTTCGGACTCTACAATCATGCGATCCACGCCGAAAATCTCCGTAGGACCTTTCGACTTCACTTCGGTTGGTATTCGCATGAGCGAAAAACCGGACCTGGCCGAGTGGAAAGGTCCGCTGGAATTCGCGCTGTGGTGCCAGCGAGCGGGTCCCTGGTGGATTGGAGATTTACTCAATGCGGGTGAGGATCGTTTCGGTGAATCGTTCTCTCAAATGTGCGAAGGCGCGATATCTGCTGAAATGCTGAACCGCTACGCTTCGGTTGCCCGACGCGTGCCGATCGAAAACCGAATCGCGACTTTGTCATGGTCCGCTCATGCGGCTGTCGCCCGGTTGCCGCATGATTTGCAAAAACAGCTGCTAATGGAAGCCGATCAGCACGGTTGGACTAGTGACGAGTTGAGGGCCAAGGCGCGGGAGGCGGCGCCTCGCGAGTCGAAGTGAGCCGAGCGCGGTTAAGAATATCTGTTACTCGACCGGCTCGCTCGAATCCTCGTCTCGGATTTGCGCCAGCAGGCGAGTCATCGTATTGGGATGAACGCCGAGCAAGCGGGCAGCACGGCTTTTGTGTCCTTGCGTTGCGCGCAAGGCCTGTTGCACTGCGGCACGCCGTAGCTGCGAAAGATCCATAAACGGCAGCGAAGCTTCGGCGCCCGGCCGGATGGTCGGGCGTTCTGGCAGCCGCGGTTCGCAATCGAGCACGTACGCTTGTTCGATAACATTGGCCAACTGCCGGATATTGCCGGGCCAGCGATATTCGCAGAATTCCCGCAACGTATCGCCATTGGGTAGCCACAGCGGGCGACTGTAACGGGCGGCGAATTTTCGCGAGAAGAAATCCACGAAGTGGGGGATATCGTCCACGCGCTGCCGCAGCGGCGGCACCAAAAACTCCACCATGTTGAGCCGATAATACAGATCTTCGCGGAACCGGCCTTCCTCGACCTCGCGTTCGAGATTGCGATTCGTGGCGGCTACGACTTGCACATCGAGCGTCACGGGCAGCGAAGAGCCGACCGGCGTTACTTCGTGCTCTTGCAAAACGCGCAGCAATTTCGGCTGCAGGTCGAGTGGCATCTCGCCGACCTCGTCGAGGAAAACGATTCCCCCTTCAGCAGCGCGAAAAACGCCGAGGCTGCGGCCAGCGGCGCCGGTAAACGCGCCCTTTTCGTGGCCGAACAATTGGCTTTCGGCCAGGGTGGACGTTAGCGCCGCGCAGTTGACGGGCACAAATGGTTTGTCGCGGCGCGGGC
>DATBAY010000259.1:0-6619 GCA_036271295.1 Lacipirellulaceae bacterium
CAAGGACATCTTGTCGATTACGGAGAATGTTCCGATCGCAACAAAGATCGGGCTCACTAGCGGTCGATAACGAATGCGAGACGACAAGACTCGCCTCGGTGGACGGAGTGGTGATGGCAATTGAGAAGGCAAAAATCCTGGTATGCGAAGACAACGTCGCGCTCTCGGGCGTGATTTGCTTCAACTTGGTTCGGGCCGGCTTTCAAGTCACGAGCGTCCTCAATGGGAAGGCGGCGCTCGATACCCTCGAACAGAGTTCCTTTGATTTGGTGCTCTCCGACCAGCAAATGCCCCTGATGACGGGCATTCAGTTGTGCGAGAACACGCGGCAGTTGCCCGCTCACCGCCACACGCCATTTATTCTGCTCACGGCGAAATGCATGGAGATCGATTTCCCTCAACTGCAAAAGAAGTTGAAGATTTCGGCTGCCCTGCCCAAGCCGTTCAGCCCGAGCGAACTTGTCAGCTGTATTGAAGAGACACTCGCCGCCGGTTGCTCGGCGACCGCACGATTGTGACACGTTGGTAACGGAATAGTTACGCCGGTTGAATGACGAACCCGTCGGGGTTCACCTAATTATTCTGCTCGCCAAACACGGAACGGATTCCGATGTTTGCCAAGAACTTCCAAATTCGATTGCCGCGGCGCATTGCGGCGTATTTTCTGCTCTTTGGCGTGGCCGCCTTGGTGTGGCTGGCCATAGGGGCTGTCTACGTAGCCTCGCTGGTTACGGATGGTCGCTCCGAAAGCGCCTCGCTGCGATCCCTGGGGCGTGGCAGCGATCGTATTACGCTCGCCTATCTGAAAAACAAATCCGTGGACTTGCAACCACTGATGGCTGAAATACGAGGCCAAACCGGGGCCGACTACTGTGCGGTCGTGTCGCCTACCGGTGAGTATGCCGCGCATTCCAATCTCGAGCAGAAAGGCAAAGGCGCCGAGGAAGTGGGCAGTGTCACCGAGCGGTGGGGTGAGGTTCAACGCGTCGAGTACATGAACAACCACGGTCTCACGATTCATGAATATCGTTGTCCGCTGAAGGCCGGAGACCAGTCGTTCGGCGTCTTGCGATTGGGAATCGCGCGCCGCGACCTGTGGAGTTATTTGCGGGCCAGCGCTCAATTCGCGCCGCTGGCTTTGTTCGGTCCGGCCTGCTGTATGGTGGCGGGAGCGGTGTTGCTGAATCGCATGGTGCGACCGGTGGCAGACATCGAACAGCAACTGCACCAGGTGGCAACCAGCCCGTCGCTCGAAAGCTGCCAATGGCGCGAAGTGCCAAACGTCGGCGCGGCCGCAATCGGCTGGAACCGAGTCGTACATGAAAAGCTTTCAGCCGACCGGGGAGCGTTGCAGCACAAAATTCAACAATCGCTCGAGCAGGGAAAACAGGGACGCCTGGCCGCGGTACTTAACAGCGTTCCGGATGGCATCGCAACGACCGATTCCGCCGGCCGGCTGACTTACAACAACAAGCCGATGGCAGTGATTTTGGAGCTGAACGATTTGCCACAAGGCGAAGCAGCTGATCCGGATGCGGCGGCGTCGACGATGACCGAGCACCTACAAAAAAGCTGGCAGTTGCCAGAATCGGACCCCTTGTTAGCGGATGAAAACCGCGACCGCCCGGTAGTCACAGAGGTCACTCGCGACGAGCACGGGCAGCGGCGAATTGCCCGTATCGCGCGCTACCCGGTCGCCGGCGCCACGGGCAACCAGGACGCGCACGTTTGGACGATTCGCGACGTTACCCAGCAAAAATTGGCAGAGGAAATGCGCGATCAATTCGTGGATACGGCAACGCATGAGTTGCGGACGCCGCTCGCGAATATTAAAGCGTACGCGGAAACGCTCGCCCTCGCCGACATGATCGACATCGAGCAGCAGAAGCAGTTCCTAAACACGATCAACTCCGAGGCGACGCGGCTCGCCCGGTTTGTCGACGACTTGCTAAGCGTCAGCAGCATGGAACTGGGGTCGCTGTCACTCAACAAACAAGTCACCGATTTGACGCGCATGCTGAACGAGGTGCTGGTGAAGGTGAAGCCACAAATGGAGGAGAAGCAGCTCACGTTCGAGGTGGCCTTCCCGGAAAAAATGCCCGAGCCCGATCTGGACAAGGACAAGATCTCAGCCGTCTTGGTGAACTTGCTAGGCAATGCCGTGAAGTATACGCCAGCCAATGGCCGCGTGTTGTTCCGCGTGCATACCACGGACAAACAAATCGAAATCAGCGTGCAGGATACGGGCGTGGGTATCGCGCCGGATGAAGTTTCGAAAGTCTTCGAGAAATTCTTCCGCAGCCCAGATCCGCGGGTGCAAGAGCAGACCGGCACGGGTCTGGGCCTGGCGCTGGCCAACGAAGTCGTACGCCTCCACGGCGGTAAAATCGAAGTCGAGAGCGAAATCAACAAAGGCAGCACGTTCACGGTACTGTTGCCGTTGGTCTAGCGCTGAGAAACCCGGGCAATGTTCGTTCACAAACAACAAGGTGCGGTGGATATTATCGGCGGCGGAGATCGCATCTCCGGCGAGCACGTGGCCGAGCTCGCGACCATGTTGGAGTCGCAGCTGGGCCGCGGGCAGCCGCAGATTGTGCTCGATATGCAGAGTGTGGCGCTCGTCGACAGTGCGGGTTTGGAGCTCTTGCTGGATTTCCAAGAGAAATGTCAGCAAATGGGCGGAGCCATGAAACTGGCGAATGCGAATCCCTTGTGTCGGGAAGTGCTGAAAGCGACTGGAGTCGGCGCTCGGTTTGAAGTCTTCCGCGATTCAGGCGGCGCGGTACGGAGTTTTGTACAGTAAGCATGTCAGCCACAAGCGAACAACTTGTCGAAGAGCCAGGTAAAGGCTCGCTAGTTGCGCCTCACAAGGAAGCGACTGCGACTGCGACTGCGCCTGCCGCGCCGCGCGCGGGCCGCGCTACGCTCGGTCAGCAGCTGATCGGCGCCTCGCTCATTACGCCTGCGCAGCTCGATATCGCGCTGGCGGAAGGGTCGCAAAAAGGTCTGCGGCTCGGCGAAGTGCTCGTCGAAATGGGCATGGTCCAGGAAGACGCCATGCTGCCGTTTATCGAGAGCCACTTGGGCTGCGCCGCGGTGCGGCTCCGCGATGGCATGATCGACCCGATCGCGGTCCGGCTGCTGCCGCGCAGAATCGCCGAGCGCCTTGACGCCATTGCGCTGTTCAAAGTGCGCGACACAATCTGCGTAGCGATGGCGGACCCGCAAAATCTCGAACAGCTCGATGAAATCGAACGCGTTACAAAGTTGCACGTGCGGCCCGTGTTCGCGTTTCGCAACGGAATTCAGCGGACGTTGCCCCGCTGCTACGAGGAAGGTTTCGAAGTCGACACGGTGACAGCCGACCTCGATGAATCGGCCGTGCAGTTGCAGGTGGACCAGGCCGAGGTCGATTTGACGAACGTCGAATCGATGGTCGACGGCAGCCCGATCATCAACCTCGTGAATTACCTGCTTGTGCAAGCAATTCGCGCGGGGGCGAGTGATATCCACATCGAGCCGAGCCGCAAGTTTTCCGTCGTGCGCTTCCGCGTCGATGGCCAGATGTATGAAGCGCTCCGGCCGCGGCGCGACATGCACCCGGCGCTCGTTTCGCGTATCAAAGTCATGGCCAAGATGGACATCGCCGAGCACAACAAACCGCAGGATGGGCGGTTTCAAGTGACGGTCGAAGGCCGAGAGGTCGACTTTCGCGTGTCGACGTTGCCGACCGTGCTCGGCGAAAAGATCGTGATGCGTATTCTCGATAAAGAGAACCTTACGTTCAGCCTCGACCTGCTCGGCGTTCCGCCAGATATGCTGAAGCAGCTCAAAGCGCTGTTGGCGAAGCCGTACGGCCTGATGCTGGTGACGGGCCCCACGGGTAGCGGCAAAACAACGACGCTGTACTCGGCACTCGAGCTGATCAAGAGCGTGCACAGCAACGTGGTGTCTGTCGAAGATCCTGTCGAATACCAGGTGGAGTTGGTCAATCAGGTGCAAGTGGATGAAACGCGCCAGTTGTCATTTAGCGCTGCGCTGCGCTCCATCTTGCGGCAGGACCCCGACATCATCATGATCGGCGAGATTCGCGACGTGGCCACGGCGCAAATCGCCGTTCAGGCTGCACTCACCGGGCATTTGGTGCTCAGCACGTTACACACGAACGATTGCGCTGGCGCGATCCACCGTTTGACGGACATGGGCATCGAGCCGTTCAAGATTGCCGCGGCACTCGTCGGCGTGGTTGCGCAGCGACTCATCCGCACCGTATGTCAGTCGTGCAAGACGTTTGCGTACGCCTCGGCAGAGCTGCTGGAGACGATTCACTATCAAGGCGATCGGCGGAAGAGTTTTATTCGTGGCGAAGGTTGCCCGAAGTGCCACGATACGGGCTACATGGGCCGCACAGGCATCTACGAAGTTATGCCCGTGGACCGAGAAATTCGCGGATTGATTTCGAGCCGCGCGAGCACGGACGAAATCCGCGATTGCTACCGCCGCAATGGCGGAAAGACACTGCTCGAACAAGGAATTCGACTAGCCGAGAAGGAGCAAACCAGCCTCGAAGAAGTGATGCGCGTCGCATACTTCGAGTGATATCTGGCTGACAGCTGAGAGCTAACAGCTAATAGCTTTTCCATGCAATACGTATATACCGCCAAATCGAAGTTGGGTGATATCCAAAGCGGACATATTTCCGCCGCGGATCTCGAGGCGGCTAAGCGCGCGCTGCGGGAACAAAGTCTGTTTCCAATCGACATTCGCAGCAAAACGGTAAATTCGCCGTTCAAGGCACTGCTCGGGTCGCGTGAGCGGGCCGCCCTGTCGAAGCGCGATTTGCTGAGCATGACGACGCAGCTGGCGATCATGACCCGATCGGGTGTCGATCTGGCATCGTCGTTCCAATCGCTATCGCAGCAATGCAGCAACCCCACGCTGCGCAGTATTTTGGGGCAAGTGCATAAAGACGTGACGGGCGGCAAAAGCATTTCGGATGCCATGAACGCCCAGGCCGCGATCTTTGGCGACGCGTACGTCGCCAGCGTCGCGGCCGGCGAAGCGGCCGGCAAGCTGCCCGAAGTGCTCGGACGCTTGGCCCAGTTTCAGCGCAGCGAAATGCGCGTGCGGGCAACCGTGCGAACCCTGCTGGCATATCCGTTGCTGTTAAGTAGCGTCTCGGGGCTGGTGGTGATTGGGCTGGTCACCTTCGTGCTGCCGAAGTTTGTCGATATCTTCGCGCAGTTCGATGTTACGCTGCCGATGATCACTCGGATCATCGTCGCGATTTCAGACGTCATACACCACCACATTCTGATCATAGCACCGCTGGTCATGGGTGGGATCATTGGCCTCTTGGTTTCGCGCAACGTGGAAGCGGGTCGCCGCAAGTGGGACTACGCGATGCTCAACACGCCGATATTGCGTGATATTACGCGGGCGTTTTACATCGGCCGCACGTTCCGGCTGCTCGGGCTCATGATCGAAAGCGGCGTGCCGCTGCTGGAAGGACTCAAACTGACGCGCAACTCGGTGCGGAACGTGCTTTACCACCGGTTGTTCGATGATTTAGAGGAATCGATCCTCAATGGCCGCGGGCTCGCCGCGTCGCTCATCACGGCTGGCTTCGTTCCGGCGGTTGCCGCGGAGATGGTGCTGACGGCCGAGCGAACCGGGACGCTCGGCATGGTCACCGAGCTCATGGGCGAACACTACGAAGAAGAGGGCGAGTCCAAACTGCGCGAGCTGGCGACGCTGTTGGAACCGCTCATCATCGTCGTGATGGGGGTCATTGTGGCTACGATCGTGATGGCAGTGATGTTACCAATGTTTGATATCGCCACGATGGCGAAGTAGGAAGGCAAAGGAGCAGCAGAATGATACGACAACAAACGGCGCGCGCCGTGGGAGCAATCGCATTGGCCGCCGGCGGCGTGCTGGTAGGTGCAAACATTTCGACGACGAACGTGGCACAAGGCGAAGTTAGCGGTACGCCAGAACCACCTGCGTTTCAGGCCGGCGATCAACTCGCACTGCCGATCTTGCGCGATATTTCGGTCACCTTGCATCAAACGGATGCCCGCATCGCTCGTTTGGAAGCGGTCGCGCAGAAGTTGCAAACCGGGCGGACGCGCACATCGTTGCCGACCCCGCCTGCCGACGAGACGGAAGTCTCGCAATAACCGGGAGCGATTGGAACTGTTTGAGGGGAGTAGCGGTCGTGGGATTGTCGCAGCAAATAGGGTGGATCGGCATCGACGTGGGGACGCACACGGTGAAGCTCGCGCAAGTCGTGCGCGATGGGCTCGACGTGCGTCTTCACCGGGCTGCGGTAATCCAGCGACCGACCGCGTGGAAAGGCGACGACGTGCTGGCGCAAGAGCAGCCCATCACGTCGCAGCCGGAGATTAAAGCGGCACTGGACTGCGGCAAGTTCAAGGGGCGAAATGCCGTGTGTACGCTGCCGATGAATGTTTGTCAGCTACGGAGTCTCAATATTCCGCCGGGCACCGATGGTGAACGTCGGACCATCATTGCGGATGAGCTGTCGGAGGATTGGGGCGAGTTGAACAAAGCGATGGAGTTCGATTTTTGGGAAATGGAACCGGGCCGCGGGGAG
>DATBAY010000260.1:0-7315 GCA_036271295.1 Lacipirellulaceae bacterium
ACGTCAATTGACCAATAGTCATTCCGGGTTTCATTTCTATATTGAACGGCCCAAGATTATAAATCTCTAAAGTGAGACGCCCAGTCCAACCCGCGTGCGCGTGCGGCGCGGTCAAATGCACCAACACACCGAGGCGAGCTAGGCTGCTTTTACCCTGGATGTGCATTGCGACATCCGGTGGAAGCGTTGTGTGTTGTCGCAGGTCAGCCAGATAGAAGGTCTTTGGTCGAAGCGTGATAATTCCAGCATTATCAGGAGGGACGTCGCGCAGATACTGTTTTGAAAAAGGCGTGTAGTTAAATTCATTCGCCCCAGTTTCCCAGAGCGATATAGAAACAACGCTACCGGGGACTGACCCAATCCACTCATAGACCCGATCTCCCAAATGCACGTCTATCGAGTCGCTACCAAAATCCTCTTCAGTAGGAGCGGGGACGATTTTTAATTCATCGGTTTCGATGCGTTTGCAAATGGCCCTGCGCGAAAGAATTCCCATTAAGGCTGAATTTCTGTTTTTGGAATCCAGACTCGCCGCCCTCCTGAGACGACCTGCCTGGGGAGTTCAACCAAGACTTTTACTCCATTCACCTTGACTACCGTAGCCCGCAGGGTGCCGGGCTTCTGCCCGTCATCAAGCGGCTCATCAAGCGTAACCATCTCTGCATCCAAAAGCGATTCGTAAGACCCCTCTGAGCCTCGAATCAACACCCCAACTTCGTGATGAAAAACACCTTGCATTGCTTGACACTTTACTTTTACTTGTCCTCCGACATTTAGGATTGCTTGAGCGGAAATACTTGCCATTTCGTTACTCCTTGACGGTGCGTCCCCAAATGGCTCGGCATGAGCCACGCAGGACGCTATTAAAACACCAACTGCTAGTCAACAACACTGTTAAAGCGTCAAAAATCTGCGACTTCCTGAGTGTTCACCTGTGCAGGCCGCGTGCCGCCGGCAATCTTGCCCCAGTCTTCGCAGTATCCTCCCTACCTATATTCACAGGTTCGCCTCGGCCGGGCTCGCGGGCCACGGCGCATTTCTGGGCAGAACTTCTAGTTGCCTAATAAATCATTGGTTCACTTGACTTTCTAGGCAAAGCCGGCCAAATACTATACGCCTGTCCACTATTTCTGTAGGTTTTCTGCGGGAGCGGAAAATCGCCGTCAAATTGCGGGCCTGGCGGGGACGGATAGAAGCCGCGGAAGCCTTTGCCGATTGAATCAGTCGCGTCGGCCGGCCAAGGTGTTGAGAAGGCAGAGCCTTCCCCGCGTGTTCCTCAAAGCTTGCGCCGCCGGTACTGCTACGAACCGGCAAATAGTCGTGTACTAGCGTGCTAAAGCGTCTGAAGTCGGGAACGACCGGCCGCCGATAGACGTAAATAAGGCATGGAGTGCCGACTGGGGCGTACGGAGTGCGCCGCCTGAAACGTCGGTAGTCGCGTTGGCCCGCTTAGGCCCCGCGGCTCGTAAGGTGAGGTGTCCCATGCCGTTCTTCTTGATTCCGTCTGCGCTTGGCCTCAGCTTCTTTTTGATCTGGGTCTTTATCGGCGGGATGATTTTCCGCGATAGCCAACTCACGGCCCGGCTCGAGACCGATGCGGATATGCCACTCCTGCCGCGCGTCGTATCGCGCCATCCCAGCCGGCCGCATTCGGAAATGGCCTCTAAGTCCCGTGGCCGCCGCGCCGCGCGTTTTGCGTCGTGAAAAGATAGTAGTCGTCTCGCTCCACGAGACGAAATCCCTCGCGCCGAGCGAGAGGACTACAAAGCGCGTTCGATTAATTCATTCACCGCGTCGTCTAGCATGGCCGCCATGGTCGGCGAC
The DNA here is from genome assembly GCA_036271295.1 of Lacipirellulaceae bacterium. Lineage (GTDB taxonomy): Bacteria > Planctomycetota > Planctomycetia > Pirellulales > Lacipirellulaceae > JABDGM01. The sequence goes on from DATBAY010000260.1 coordinate 1,825, forward strand.
TGCCGCCTGAGAGCCGCGACCTTGTCGCTGCTGAGGTGCTTGTTCTCCTCGTAGGCATGATCGTTGTCGCCGAGGTTCACATACGCGACTACCAATCCTGCCTCGGCGAATGTCTGGAAATCCGGTTGCGCGGCCAGCTCTTGCAGCGGCTTGATCGCCTTGCCGTATTCGGCCTGGTGTAGAAAGTGAAAAGCTAAGCCCTGTTTTCCCAAATTGAGCGCGTTAGCAGAAGCATCGGGAAAATAGTCCGCCACGGCCTCCCACGCGGCCTCCGTATCAACATCCTTCGCCAGATAAAGCTGCCCCCACACTGTGTCTTGCTGCGGCGGCGCGACCTTTGCGCCGGACCATAACGACCGTGGGCTGGTCGCGGCGCCAATAGCGGCGCCGGCCAAGAGGCAGCCTAGGATCCCGGCGATCCACCAGCCGTACTTCGCGCGTTGGGGCCGTGGCAGCGCCATGGTTTTCATCAGGCTGTCTAGCCGGGTAGTTGCCGTGGAACGCTGATCCGCCGCCACTAGGATTTGCGTTAGCGAAGCGGGATCGGGCGTTGCCGCCCAACCCTCCTGCGCACCTTCGGTCGCGAGCGTATGGACATCGACCAACAGATCCGCTGGGTCGCTGGGGCGATCGGCCGGGTTCTTGGCCATCATCCGCTCAATCAGCGTGGCGAGCTTTGGTGGAACATCAGGCCGCCGGGTGACGAGCGGTGTCGACTGCTGGTTGAGATGCTGTACCGCGACCGACAGCGGCGTTTCGCCTATGAACGGCGGCTCCCCGGCAAGCATATGATAGGCCGTTACCCCCAGCGAGTAGATGTCGCTGCGCGAGTCCAGCGGCTTTCCTTCGATTTGCTCCGGGCTCATATACAACGGCGTTCCCATGGTGACGCCTACTTGCGTCAGCTGCACCGCACCATCGCCCGCAACGCGCGCCAGCCCGAAATCGGCAACTTTCACTTCGCCGCTGCGCGCGAGCATGATGTTTTCCGGCTTGATATCGCGATGCACGATGCCTTCGCTGGAAGCTTTCGCTAGAGCTGCTGTCACCTGCCGAATGATATCGAGCGCGAGCTGTGGCGTGAGTGAGCCGCTGCTGCGAATGACTTCTCCGAGGTTGCGGCCGGGCACGTACTCCTGGGCGATGTAATGAACGCCGTCGTGCTGCCCAACCTCATAGATTTGAATGATGCTGCCGTGCACGAGGGCCGCCGCCGCCCGCGCCTCATGATCGAAGCGGCGAACGTAATTCGGATCGCGTGCCAGTTCTGCGTTGAGCACCTTGAGCGCGACTTGCCGGCCGAGCGACAGCTGCTGGGCCAAATAAACTTCGGCCATCGCCCCCCGGCCAAGCCGCCGGAGCACGAAGAAGTCTTTCAGCTGTTTGCCGACGATATCAGTCATGCGCGTGCTGCGAAGATCTATACTTCCGGCCCGAGATCGAATTGTTACCGCTTACGCGGGCGAGTCAGTTCAATATTTCGAAGCACTTCCGTCGCCGCTTCGGATCGATTGAGCACGTAAAAATGGATGCCTGGAACGCCTGCTTCGATCAATTCTTGCGTCTGTCGCGTGGCAAAATCGACACCAATTTTGAATTGCTCATCGGCTACTTCCCCGGCCGCCTCCAACTGGCTGACGAACGGCGCAGGCAATTGCGCTCCGCACAGCGCTGTAATTCTCTTGATCTGGGCAAAATTCGTCACCGGCAACAGTCCAGGGATGATCGGAAGTCGAATTCCGAGCGCTTCGCAACGATCGCGAAAGCGAAAGTAATCTTCGTTCTTGTAAAACAGTTGCGTGATGATGATATCCGCGCCCGCGTCGACCTTCCGCTTGAGATTCGCGAGGTCGATTTCATGGCTGGGTGCTTCCTGGTGCTTTTCCGGATACCCGGCTACCGCAATGCCGAGTTCTGGAAACTCGCTGTGAACGAGTCCCACCAACTCATTGGCGTAACGAAATCCACCCTCGACGGGGCGGAACGCAGTGTCGCCGCGCGGCGGATCGCCTCGCAAAGCGACCACGTTCTCCACTCCCTGTTCGCGAGCCGAGCATAAATATTGCCGCAGCGCGTCTACCGTTCGTCCAACACATGTAAGATGCGTGGCCACGGGGATATCGAATTCGCGCTTTACCCGCGCGACGATCTCCAGGGTCAATTCTTGCGTCGAGCCGCCCGCGCCATACGTGCACGTGATGAAGCTCGGTTCGAAATTCGTCAGCTTTGTCACATGCTGAAACAGGCTCGCAACGCCTGGCGGCGTTTTGGGCGGAAACAGTTCGAATGAAAGGCCGAATTTACTCGGCCCGTAAGCGGCAGAAAGCTTCATGGATAGCGGTTCAGCGTGATGCGAAATAGATGAAGCTTCAGTTTACCAGAGCAATCGCGACCGGGCAGTGGCGGGCGGCGCCGGTCGCACAATCGTTATAGCCTGCACCACCCGGTTTCGCACGTCCGCCTGAGGCAATTGAAAACGACGGAGCCCTCGATTCGTCCGCCCTGGTGGTCTGGCAAGCTAAACTTGCGCGAACGACTCGCCACGAAGCGATTTTTGCACACTCGACTCTGCTTTGCCCGACGCCTGGGCAGCAGACACGGTCATGACCAATACCACGTTGATGCTCGTATTCGGCGGCTGCCTGCTGGGCATCTTCCAGCTCGCTGTTGGCCTCGCGCTAGGGCTGTGGCTTCGGCATCGCCCGGGTGCGGCGCCCCGTCGCGAAGATGACATGCGCCAGGCCAGCGCGATCGCCAAGCGATTGCAAACTCTGGCGAACGAAATGGTTTCGGTCGTCGGCGAGCACTGCACCGAGCTCGAGCAGGCGAGCAATTTGCTGCGTGCCGAAGGCAGCCCGACCGGCGATACCATTGCCGACCTGGTGATGAACGTCGTTGGGAACATCGTCCACAGCAACCAAGGTCTGCAATCCAAACTCGATACGGCCGAAAGCCGGTTGCAAGAACAGGCTGTCGAAATCGAAGCCCATATTTCTCGTTCGCTCACCGATCCGCTCACAGGCTTGCCGAATCGACGCGAGTTCAACGAACGCCTGGAAGAACGGATGAGCGCCTGGAAGCGGCGGCGAGAATCGTTCTCGCTTCTGCTTCTCGACGTCGATCATTTCAAGAAACTCAACGATGTTTACGGTCACCTTGTCGGCGACCAGGTCTTAGCCACATTGGGCAACGCGTTGCGGACCGCTATCCGTCGCGAGGATGCGGTTGCTCGTTATGGCGGCGAAGAGTTCGCCGTACTGCTTCCGAATACCTCGCTGGATCAAGCGATCCTGGTCGTTCGCAAGGTGCGCGAAGTGGCGGGCCAAATCGCGGTGACCCACAACGAGCAGCGCATTGCGATCACCATGAGTGGCGGTCTCGCGACGATCCAACCCAACGAGCAGGTCGAGTCCCTGATCCAGCGTGCGGATGCCGCGCTGTACGCCGCCAAATCGGCCGGACGTAACTGCTCCTTCGCCCACGACGGCGTGAATTGCTGCCCTGCGGAAGGCCAGCGGGCCGAAGCGCCGGCACAGTCATCGCGGCTCATCGAGCTAATCAACGCGCCCGAGGCGACGAAGCCCGAGGAAGACCCGACCACGACCGAAGCCGAATCGGAGTTCGGCAACTTTCTTCAGCGGGATAAAATCTCGACCGCTCTTGCCGACACCTGCAAAGAGCTGCGTCGTTTTCTCGACACGCGTGGCCAAAGCGCGGAACCAACCCCCGCGATCCCCCGCGCATAGACACGCGGTGACCCGAGTTGCCGCCTTGGGCGTATGTCATCCTCGCCATTTGCCCAGCTTACCACAGGCTGCGGCTAAATCGGTCTTGCCCAAATAGCTAGCTTTGGTGCAGACTTACGAGGTTATACGCGGCGATGGCGGTCTGCCGCTCGCGGTATGTTTGCCCGCAAGGAATTAAACCCAATGAGTCAACTAGCGGTGGGACCACGCAACAAAGCGATCGAACGGCAGAATTGGACTGAAACCACTCCGCAAGCATTGTACGACAAGTGCCTCGCGCTGGCTAAAAACCTGTGGTGGAGCTGGCACCCCGAGGTCGTAAATTTGTTTCGCGATTTGGATCCCATCAAGTGGCGAAAGATCGACCACAACCCCATCGCGCTCCTCGGGGAAATGACGCCCGAGCAGCTCGCCGAACGGGCCGCCGAAATGGTGCTCTACACGCGCATCAATCAGGCCCACCGCCGGTTGAAGGATTACATGACCAACGCCCGCGCCACGTGGGGTGCCCGCGAAACCGGTGTCCTGGGATCGAAACCCGTCGCTTATTTCTCCGCCGAGTTCGGCATCCACGAGTCGGTGCCCATTTACTCTGGCGGTCTCGGTGTCCTTTCGGGCGATCACGTAAAAAGCGCCAGTAGCCTCGCCGTGCCTCTCATAGCGGTCGGTCTGTTCTACGATCAGGGCTATTTCAAGCAACAGCTGGATGGCAGCGGCTTCCAGCAAGAAGAGTATCAGGACACGCGCGTCGAAAACCTTCCGATGGAACCGGCCATCGGCATCGATGGCAAACAAATCACCATCTCGATTGAAACCCGCGACGGTGGCCTCATGGCCAAAGTCTGGCTGATGCAAGTCGGCCGCATACCACTTTACTTGCTTGATTGCGACGTCGAAGGCAACAGCCTTCAAGATCGCGATTTGACATCGCGCCTCTACGGCGGCGACATGCGCACTCGCATTCGCCAGGAACTTGTGCTCGGCGTCGGCGGCGTCAAAGCGCTTCGCGCGCTCGGCATTATGCCCGGCGTCTATCACCTCAATGAAGGGCACAGCGCCTTCGCTCCGCTTGAGGTAATTCACCAGCGCATGTCCGATGATGGTCTCACATTTGACGAGGCCCTCCGCGAAGTCGCTCATCACACCGTGTTCACCACGCACACGCCGGTCCCTGCCGGGCATGACCGATTCCCGGCCAACCTTGTCGAAGAACACCTGGGCCCGTTGCGCGAAAAACTCGGCATCTCTCACCCGCAGCTTATGGGGATCGGCCGTGTCGAACCGCAAAACGAACATGAACCGTTCTGCATGACCGTCATCGGCCTCAAGCTATCGCGCCGCGCAAACGCTGTGAGCGCGCTCCACGGCGACGTCTCTCGCCGCATGTGGGCTCATCTCTGGCCGTGGCGTGTCGAAGAAGAAATTCCCATCGGTCACATCACGAACGGCGTTCACATTCCGAGCTGGCTCGCCTACCCCATGCAGTTGCTTTACGACCGCGTCCTCCGCAGCGATTGGCAAGAATGGATGGGCGACGCCAAAGTGTGGCAAGCGCTCTACAACGTCGATTACGGCGAGCTTTGGGAAACGCATTGCGACCTGAAAAATCGCCTCCTCGATTTCGTCCGCCGCCGCGTGGGCCGACAAACGCGCCGCCGCAACGAGCCTGATGACATCATCGAAGCCGCTCGCAACGTGCTCGATCCGAATGCGCTCACGATCGGCTTCGCCCGCCGCTTCGCCAC
>DATBAY010000261.1:0-9327 GCA_036271295.1 Lacipirellulaceae bacterium
CTGTACGTTTGCCAAAAAGAACGAACCGTTCGCTCCAGTTAAGGTCGATGGCTCGGTCGCGCTGTCCCAAGCGCCATTTCCGTTCAAGTCGATGAAGACGCGGAAATTAGGCACACCTGTCTCGCTGGCGTCGCGCAAGCCATTGTGGTTCAGATCGTTGAACACAATGCCCTGAATCGTGCCAAGCCCGACACCGCCACTCGGGAAAGGGTTGGCGGGCGGTTGCAGGAAGAAGTTCACCGTTTGAGCAACCGAACCAGGTCCGGCGTACACGGTCTCGACGCCGTCCTTGCCGGGATCAGTGAACTTCCAATCCGCACCCGGCTTGATCACCCCGATTTGATATGTGGCGTTGCCGGTAGGAATGCTGGGCAGCGTAGTCAAATCGATCGGAAGAACATAGTGGCCGGACGGATCCGTCACGACTTGTGTTTCACCGGAATCAAACACGCCATTGCGGTTCTTATCCCAGTAAACGAAGACGCCCGCCGCCCCGGCATCGGTTCCGTCGGCAACGCCATTGCCGTTCACGTCCGAAGTCACGGTGCCTTGCACGTCGAAGCTATTAACTGGTGCGTCCTGTCGCAACAGGAAGTTGATATTCGACACGGTCATCGGCACGCGCGCAATCCCACCGTCGGCCGTAAACGGAACCGGAGCACCGGTCGTGGGATCAAAGAAAATCTCGCCCGGATTGTTGCCCGGTGTGAGCGGGTTGTCTCGATCCGGAGCAAAGAACCAATCTGGCGTAATATTCCACACGCTCTCGTAATGCGGCACATACGTGTACAACGAATTCGACGTCGTCTCTGCAGGCGTGAAGATATCATCCAACTCATCGCGACCAAGCGGATCGGTGGCGCGAATCTGATATCCCAACTTCTGGCCAAAATGAGCTGAGCCGAGCGTTGTCGTTTGGGCTTGATCGCCCGCTACGTCCAAATCGAAGTAATAGTTGCCGTCGGCGCCGGTTAGGAACCGCGCGACAGGCGTCGACTCGGGCACCCCATCCCACGTGCGATACGCGTCCACAACAATATTCGCCGCAAACGGCTCCTGGTTTATTACGTCGCCAGCGTCATAAATGCCGTTGCCGTTGTTGTCGGTGAAATCAAGTTGCCGATTAACATCATCTGTACGAGTCGTGGTGGGGTCACCATCAGTGTCGCTCACCGTCTGAATGTAGCGGCTGTAATTAAATTCGTTGTCACCGTTCGTGTCGATGCCCACGAATCCCTGAATTCTTTGTGCGGCTTGCACGCCTTCCACGCCATAGTTGGGGTCCAGCGTGCCGCCTTCAATCGGCTTGCCATGCCACACAATTTCGACATTGTGCAGGGACATCGCCGACGAGCCCCAGTTCTCGATGTGAAGCTCCCAGTTGCGGAATATCGTGCTAACTGGGTCGCCTTGGCTATCCGTAAGGAGGACCGGCTCACCGGTGACCGCATCCAAGATTACCGCGGAATTTGTTGTCTCACCCCAGTCGCGGTTCGTGGAAAACGTCCACACCAAGGAGGTATCGCTCGTGCCGGGACTTCCGGAGGGAGCGATTTGCCAGCCATTCGCTGGCGTGGAAGAAGTTTGGGTCGAATCCGGGATAAATGACGGATTCGGGGAGTAATTGATAAATTCACTTTGCGTGCCGTCTGGCGACGTCAACATAATCCGCAAGTGGTTTAAATTGTCCGCCGGTCCTCGGATGTCGATCTTCACTTCCACCCATTCCACATCAATTTCTTGGGGCGGTGGAACGTTGAAATCGAGATACGATTCGCCGCGCGTATCGATCGGGGGTTTAGGTTCGGAGAACGGCCCCGTCGTTGGGTCCGCAACGCCGTCCGTAATCGTTACTGGCTTAAAGAACTCGTTCCAATACGCGATGAAACCAGCCTTACCGCCGATGCCGCCCGGGACGAGGAAGTCGCCATTGTCATCCGTCGTTTTTTCCGCCGCTGGAAGGTTTAGACCTGCCGTCCCGAGGCCGACGACGGATGTCGTATAGGTCATTTCCGTATCCGGCGCAAGATTCTGATCGAGCGTGGTCCATTCCTTCGCCATTTCGACGGCCAGTCCAGCATCGACCACGCCGTGCCCATAACCAACTTGTTCACCATAAACTCCGTAGCCTTGGCTTACCGTATATCCAGCGCCGTTGGTAAATAACTGCGGCTGGACTTCGTAGCGGCTATCAAATTGCCGTTCAGCGTCGCCCGATTCCGGCGCGAAATCTCCGCCCCCAAAGAAGAGGCCATCCCCCTCGAGATTTGGATCGGCCAAGGGGTTGTCAAGCGCTCCTACGATGCCGCCGGGAATTTGATTCGCCTGAACCGGCTGCGGATAAAGAAAATGGTCATTCCACGGATCCGGATCCCGGAACGGGCCAGTTTGATTGACTACCCAGGTGGTATTTGTTGATGAACCTGCAGCGGAGGCGGGAGTTTCGAACTCGGCATTTTGCCGCGCACTGCGCACCAAGATTTCTTGAACGTCTCGATACGTAAGATTCGGATTCGCCTGGAGCATCAACGCGACGACCGCGGAAACTTCCGGGGCGGCGGCCGATGTACCATTGAACCGCGACGTGTAATCCGGATCTGGCAGCGGATCGCTGTCATTATCGAAACCGTTCGGCAACGGCGCGGCGTTATTACCGAAATCACCCACCAGGTCAGTCGTCCAAATACCGCTGCCGTACCCGTTGTCAGTGCCGACCGAAATGAGACCGTTCGACCCCGTCGGCGCGGCAACGAGCACGTTCGGCCCCGAGTCCGCATACGACGTAAACGTACCGTCCGGATTCGAGTATAGGCCGTCTTCGTCGACGCCTGTTACGGTGATGACATACCGCGAATTCGCATACTGGTTGTAGCTGGAACTATCATAGTTCCCGTAATCAATGAATCCCCCGTCGCCCGGCAGCGCATCGAACCCCGGCCCCGCGTCATTACCGGCGGCAAAGACATTGATCATCCCCAGCCCGTCACGGCCAAATTGCGCCGAATCCCGCAGTACTTGAGCTTCATCATCTGTGAGCGGGGTGGTTGTAAGATTGCCTATGTGATCAGGCCCCCAACTGTTGTTCGTAATGTCAACGTTGTGTTGAAGCGCGTATTGGATCGCGTTAACGACTTGCGTCGCAAACTGATCGTTTGTAAGCGGATGATCCTGATCGGTAATACCAATCTTGATCGGCACAATGGTTACGTCTGGCGCAGCACCCGAAATGCCGATGCCATTGTTGTCAACCGCACCGATAATTCCCGCGACCGCTGTGCCGTGCCATGATTCTTGATCTGAAATGTTCGGGCTTACATTGGCGGTGCCGTTTTCCGCGTTATAACGCAGCGTCGGGCTAATGTTCGCGATCAAGTCCGGGTGCGTGATCTGCACACCCGTGTCGATTACCGCAACCGTGATCCCTTCGCCCGTATAACCCAAGTTCCACGCGGGAATCACATTGATGTCCTGACCCGCGGCACCAAACAAATGCTGCAAGTCCGGATTCCCGGTTTCCTGTCCGGTGTTGTTCAAATTCCATTCATCTGGAAACAACGGATCGTTCGGTAACGAGAACATGACGTAGTCCGGCGACGGCAGGCCCGCGGCAGCGGTTTGCTGGAGCACATTCCACTCTTGCTCCAACAACCAGGTCTGCGCCGCGCCTTCCGGCGTATCGTTTCCAACGCTGACCGTTGTCAACTGCGCGGCTGGGTTGTCATACCCCGTTGCAGAAAACACCAAGCGATCTTCCAATCGCTCGAATGTCCAATTCTTGCGCTTGTGCGCTTTGCCAATGTTCAGCAAGCCCAGCGGCTTACGCAGCGAGCTACGAAAATGTTGAGCACTCTTCCGATTGCGTCTCTTCACAACAAACCCCTTCTCACTTGACTCCGGCTATTTCCAGAAGCTTGGATGCCACGCCTTCGGTTCCGATCGAAGAGCGCGACTAAAATTGCCGAACAAAGATTTTTTTCTTCCGCCTAGCGGTCTGTGCCCGAACCGCGTCGACTACCCGGCTTCGCTAGATGCTCGCCCCCTCATCCTACCCGGACGGAGCGCTAGCAAAGCAGACAATAGGCCCTATCTCCCGCCGAACCGTTCTGCCCGGTGCTATCGCCCCGAGCGTTTCAATCTTTCCATCCTAAACGGCTGCGGAAAACGGGTCAAATTATTTGGATGCGAAGTTATGAAACGTTTGGGACGAATGTCCGGTTTCGCGAAATTCGCCTTCCGTCAATTCAAAAGGCGGTTTTTTTGACAGAACGTCACTCGGACGCGCCTTTTCATCTGCTTTTGTCCGCACGCCCCCAACTCAGCACGCCGCTGCTGACACCTCCTTACGCAGGACGAACGACGCATTTCAAACCCCAAAGTGGGAAAACTGGGAAGGGAATGCGGCATATGCCGAAAGGTCTGGTTTTTCCGCGGATACCGGTCCGATAGTCCTTTCCGAGCGACCTTAAAGTCGGGCGGTGGTCGATCCACCTCCGTCCGAGGCCGCTCACGCCACGGGCGCTCGCGTCGCGCTGGCCACTTAACATCGAATGCTCAAGCGAGGCCCGCATTGCTCGTCGCTAAAGAGCATTTTGGGGGGATTACGATGCGAACTGGACTCTTCATACCGACACGTTTTAAGCTCGTGCGAATCCTGGCTTCGGCCTTCGCGTGCGCGGCATTGCCTTTCGCCGCGCAAGCCCAAATGCAAAACGGCGGCTACAACCAAGCCGATGCATCAAACGGCCGGGCCACGCAAGCCATCTACACCACACCCAGCGGCCCCGCCGCCGCCGGTCGCCAGTCGTCGTACGTTGATTCGTACGGCAACCCGCTGATCGTCCCGGCCGGATACTACCAAGGCGGCGGCTGCGGCGACGCTTGCTCTTGCGGCAACTGCTACGGCGGTGGTTGCAACAGCGGTTACGGCGGCGGATGTGGTTGCGGTGGTTATGGGGGCGGGTGCAACGGTGGCGGCTACGGTTGCCAAGGCCAATGCGGCTGCGGCGGCGGATCCAATAGCTGCATGCCCATGGGCGGCGGCGGTACCGACCCGCCGGTCGGATATGACCTCATGAACGATGCCGGCAGCGAAGGCGATATGACCGATCAGCGCGGGCCGCATTACTTCGATATCCGTACCGAAGCCGTTTGGCTTCATCGCGATAAAAGCTTTGGAACCAATGTCGACATTGCAGCCCAAAACGTTGGTAATACGGTGGTCCTCTCCACGAACCAACTCGACATTCAAGATCAAGTCGGCTTCCGTGCGATCGGACGCTACGACATTGGCGCGCTATCCGTCATGGAATTCGGCTACACCGGCATCTACGACTACTCAGATAGCGCTGCGGTGACCAATCCGGTTCCTGGCAACCTGTTCACGCTGTTTTCGCGTACCGCACCGGGCACGGGCCTCTTCGGCATCAATCCGATCGGCCCGCCGAGTGTGAGCACGCCTGGCGGCCCGCTACCTTTCAGCGAACGCGCCATCGAAGAAAGCATCTCCCTGAAATCCGATTTGCAAACCGCTGAACTCTCCTATCGCCGCTACTGGCTCGGCTGGTCGCCGCGCATCTCGGGCACCTTGCTCGCCGGCTTCCGCTACACCAAGGTTGACGAGCATTTTGAGCTGGACAGCCTCGGTACGCCGAACGTTGACCCGGTATTTACCAACCCGGCATTCGAATATCGCACCGATGCCATCAATAACCTCGCCGGTTTCCAAGCCGGTGGCGATGCCTGGATTGGCCTCATGCAAGGCTTGCGAATTGGCGCCGAAGGCAAAGCGGGTATCTACGACAACCACTATGACCTTCAAAACCATGCTTTGACCGGCAATGCTGGCTCGCTTACCGAGTTCCTCCCTGAGGAACGGTTCAACGCCGACAAAGTCGCCTTCATCGGCGAGGCCAGTGCCGATGTGGTGGCAGACATTACACCAAGCATCTCGTTGCGTGCCGGCTACGAAGTCCTGTTCATTAACTCGCTGGTTCTTGCCGGCGAGAACTTCAACCAAACGTCGCCATTCGGCAACCAAGGTACGCGAGTGCCTTTCGTGGATGACAACGGCAAACTGTTCTACAGCGGTGCCCACGCAGGTATCGAGTACACGTGGTAGAAGAAAAGACAAGGAGACCGGGAGAGTGGGAGACGAAGCGAATATATCCCGCGCGTCTGCTCCTATCCTTTCCTCTCTTCTCTGTGTCTCCCACTCTAGAACGAGTATTGAGTCGGCCAAAGCCGTCAAATCCGGCGAACCATGGCGCTCCAATGGCGTCCCTTGACAGTGAGGTATAATGGAACAGGATTAACCCCGCCCGTGGAAACGCGACAACTTCGTCGCTCCGGGCGGAAACGCAAACCAAGGAGTCGCAACCCATAGTGAGAGAAATCGACCGTAAGCAGGGCGTTCAAAGCGAGTCGGCCATCCTGGTCGGCGTCGAGCTGCCCAACAGCGAAACAGCCCGCGACAATCTGGACGAACTCGCGGGGCTCGTGGAAACAGCCGGTGCCGAAATCGTCGGCCGCCTCACTCAGAAGCGCCAGGTCCCCGACCAGACCACTTATCTCGGCAAGGGTAAGGTCGAGCAGCTCGAATTGATGATCCGCGCCACGGATGCGGACGTTGTCATCTTCGACAATAATCTCTCGCCTGCTCAAATCCGCAACTTGGAGAGCGAGCTCGAAGTGAAGGTGCTCGACCGCACCGAAGTGATCCTCGATATCTTCTCCACCCGCGCCCAAACGCACGAAGCCCGGCTCGCCGTCGAGCTCGCCCAGCTCGAATACTCGCTGCCGCGGCTCAAACGCATGTGGTCCCACTTATCGCGTATTAAGGCTGGCGTCGGCATGCGTGGCCCTGGTGAAAAGCAATTAGAAACTGACCGCCGCTTGGTCGAAAAGCGTATCTCCGATTTGCGCAACGATCTGAACCAGGTGCAGCGTCGCAAAGAACGCGAAGTCGCCGCCCGCGCCGACCGCATGACTGTTTCCCTCGTCGGCTACACGAACGCCGGCAAGAGCACGCTCATGAATAAGCTCACCGGCTCCGACGTGCTCGCCGAAGACAAGCTCTTCGCCACGCTTGATACCCGCACTCGCCGCTGGCAACTGCCCGGTTGGGGGCCAGTGCTGCTTAGCGACACCGTCGGCTTCATCCGCGATCTGCCTCACAGTTTGATCGCAAGCTTCAAGGCCACGCTCGAAGAAGCCCGGCAAGCCGACTTACTGCTGCACGTCGCCGATGCCAGCAATCCCACGGCTCTCGAACAAATCAAAGCCGTTTATGATGTTTTGGAAGAGCTCGGCATCAATCAAAAAGATACGCTCCTCGTGCTGAATCAAGTAGACGCCGTTATCGAGGATGGAGCGCTCGAACGCCTTAAGGAGCGATATCCCTCCGCAATTGCCGTTAGCGCAAAGACCGGCGAAGGTTTGAACCGCCTCGGCATTGCAGTGAGCGAGGCGCTCACGCATCACTTCTTGGAAGTCGACGTCGAAACCGACGTCTCCAACGGCCGTCTCCTCGCAGCCCTCGCGCAGCACGGTGAAGTGTTGAGCCGCACCTATGCCGAAGATCGCGTCTCGATCCATTGCCGCATGCCACAACGCTATTTAGGCACGATTCCACCCGCCGAAGCGCGGATCAAACTCCGTTCGAACGGTCATGACTTCATCCGCGGAAACGAAGAGCCGCATAACGGCTTTGCCCACGCGAACGGCACTGGCCACATCTCATCCAACGGGCATGCAAATTCCAACGGCCACGCCTCGCAAAATGGTGCATCGCACCACGGCGCTGCCTAAGATGGTGCATGGCGAAGTTTAACCTCACCGGCCGACGGGCTCTCATTACCGGGGCGTCCAGCGGCATTGGCCGAGCGCTGGCCATCGAGCTCGCCAAGCACGGCGTCGATGTCGTGCTCTTTGCCCGCCGCGCCGAACGCCTGGCCCAAGTTGCTGCCGACGTACAAAAAATCGGCCGCCGCGCAGTTTGCGTGGCCGGCGACGTCACCGACCCGCCAGCTCGGCAGCGCGCAATAGCTGCCGCGCGCGAACAACTCGGCGGACTCGATATCCTCATCAACAATGCGGGTATCGCCGCCCACGGACGTTTCGCCGAAGCCGACCCCGGTCGCCTCCGCCCAATCTTCGAAGTGAACACGCTCGCGCCGATCGAATTTATCCGCGACGCGCTGCCCTTACTTCGCGCAGGCCACGATCCGCTCGTTGTGAATATCGGCTCGATCCTCGGCGACCGCGGCGTGCCCTTCAAAAGCGAGTACTGCGCGAGCAAATTCGCCCTTCACGGCTTCAGCGAATCCATCCGTCCCGAGTTCGCGAAGCTCGGCATCGGAGTGCTGCTCGTTGCGCCTGGCCCCACCGAAAGCGAACACTTCGATACCTTGCTCGAGGACCAAGGCCTTCCCTGGCCAGAACCAAAACGCCAACCGCCGGAAAAAGTCGCCCGCCGCATCGTAAAAGAAATGGAAAACGACCGCGACGAAATTGTCGTCGGCTTCCCCAGCCGCCTGTGGCTGCTGCTCAACCGCGTCTTCCCGCGCTTGGTCGACCGCATTCTAAATCGGTACGGTTGAAAACCGTTGGCCGTGTGCAGCCATCGGCCCAATTCCTATAGATTGCGTATCTTCCGTCCCCGCTCTAAGATTGGGGCGGCCATCTCACGCATCGCTGGCTATATTCTCCCGCCCCAATAGCTCACCTCTTTGCAGGAGTCGTCGTATGACATCGCGTTGGTTTATCGTTCCCCTGGCGCTCGCCACGTTGATCGCTGCAAAGGGATTCTCGGCCGCCGAAAAGGAAGGCGACAAAAAGGAATTCAAAGCCACCTGCCCCGTCTCCGGCAAACCGGCCGGCGAAGACCACGTCGTCAAACTGAAGAACGGCGACAAAGTCTACTTCTGTTGCGACAACTGCCCGAAGGACTTCGAGGCGAATCCCAAAAAGTACAACGCTGCCAAGAATCGACAGTTGCTTGAAACCGGACAGATTGTACAAGTCGCTTGCCCGATCACCGGGAAGCCGATCAACAAAGACGATACCGTCGAGTCGGGCAACGCCAAAGTTAGCTTCTGCTGCGAGAAATGTCTCGCGAAGTACAACGAAGCCGACGACGACGCGAAGCTCAAAATGCTCTTCAGCGCCAAGGCCCTGAAGACGGGCTATACCCATCAAACGACGTGCCCCGTCAGCGGCAAACCAATCGATCCGCAATATTCCGTGGAATACAAGGGCGAGAAAGTTTACTTCTGCTGCCCGAACTGCCCCGCGGCGTTCGAGAAGGACCCGGAGAAGTACGTCGCGAAA
>DATBAY010000262.1:0-5516 GCA_036271295.1 Lacipirellulaceae bacterium
AGTGATGAACGCCGCGCAAGAGCCAGCCGGCGGTCATTTGGTTTTGGATGTAGAAGACGCTTTCCCACGCCGTTTGCGCGCTGGGGCTGTAGGCGGACCACAGAATGAGGCCGGTTACGACTTGCACGAAGAAGCAGAAACTCAGGGTACTGCCCCACACGTAGCGCCAGCGGGCGCCGCCGGGAATGTGTTCGTACAACGCCGCGTGCGTGAACGCCCGAATGCCGGTGCGGTGGTCGAGCCAATTGAGAAAGCGACTCATTCGGCCGACTTCCTTTCCGCAATTCCCTTTTGAAACTTTTGGAAGGCGACAAGGATTTCCGATTGTCCGCCGCCGTCTTCAATTTTCACTTGCAATGAGTCGAGGCCGCGGCGGCTGGGACCGTAAAGCTTCTCGCCATCTTTGGCGAACGAGCTTTTGTGACAAGGGCACTCGAAGTGCTGGTCGGCAGGGTTAAAATCGACGAAGCAACCAAGATGCGGGCACTCGGCACTGAGTGCGAGAACGGTTGATTTTCCAGCCGACTCGGTGCGGCTCATGTAGACCATGCCGATGCGTTGATTGGCGGCGTGCGTCCAGGCGTCGGTGACATCAGACACGACGGGGAACGCGCGAGGAACGCCGTCGGCGGGCAGGGCGGCGAGTGAGCAGATGGGAACGAGCTTCGCGGCGCCGGCGTCCGCAGTTGTGGAGCGCCGCGAACGTCGCCACGGGTCGACCACTACGCCCCAGCCGGCGGCGAATGGGAATAACGCTGCGATGGCGCCGCAGAGGACCGCCGCGAAGCTCACGAAGAACGATCGACGTTCTCCGGTTGCTTCGGGAGCTGCAGCGTTGCCGCGTTCATTCATGCCAACATGGTATGAAGTTGAGTGTCGAGAGTCGAGGGACAAGTCTTGGAGCTCGGTTCGATAGTCAACACATCGCTACTTCATTGCGGCGATCATGGCTTCGATTACTTTCGGTTCCGCTTCGCTCAATGGGCCGTGATAGCGTACGCCGGATGCCGCTTTGTGTCCGCCGCCGCCGAATTGAGCCGCGACGGCGTTCACATCGAGAGTCGACCGACTGCGAAGGCTGACCTTTGTTTCCTGCGGGCCGAGCTCCAAGAAGAGCAGGGCGGCTTCGACTTTCGCGACGCTAAGGAGGCGATTGATCACGTCCTCGGTATCGGTTGACTCGGCGCCGACGGCTTTCAGATCGTCTTGCGTGATTGCCGTCGTGAGCAGCCTGCCGCCGAGGTGCGATTTTACTTTTGTGAGGATGCGGCCTTGCAGCAGGAGCCGCGCCAGAGTGTTCTGTTCGTAAAGCGCGGCGAAGATGGCGCTTGGTTTCGCGCCGGCTGCGACAAGCTTTGCGGCAGCATCGAGTGTCTCTGCAGTTACGGATGGAAAGCGGAACCAACCCGTGTCGGTGCCCATGGCGGCGAAGAGCGGCGTTGCCATTTCGGGCGACAGCCTCACGCCGAGCGCATCGATCGCTTGCACGATGAGTCGGCCAGTTGATTCGGAAGTGACGTCCTTGAAGACGACTGCGCCGAGATCATCCTGGCTGACGTGATGATCGATGTTTACTTTTCGCGCGGTTATTGTGCGAATGACATCGGCCATGGGGCCAAGCTGACCCCAGGCGCTGGTGTCGACGACGATGTGGACGTCGCACGTAACGTTGGCGGCGTCGACGTCTTGGCCAAGAACGAGCACATCCTTATTTGGATCGATGAAGCCTATATGAGGCGGCACGCCATCGCCATTGATGATTCGCACGGTTTTGCCGAGCGAGCGGAGTGCGAGAGCCAAACCGAGCTCGCTGCCGATGGCGTCGCAATCTGGCCGCATGTGGCTGGTGAGCACGAACGATTGCGATTCTTGGACAATCTTCGTGAATGGGCGCCAATCAATCGTCATGCTGTTGCGATCCGTTTTGCTTGTTCCACGTCTTGCCGTAATTGCTCAACGAGCGCATCCGGTGAAGCGAACGGACGAATTTCGCGTAAGCGGGCGAGGAAGTCAACCTCGAGCGGCTGGCCGTAGAGTGCTTCGTGGTAGTCGATCAGGTGAACTTCGACGCGGACCATGGCGTCGCCAAAGGTTGGGCTGGGACCGAGATTGATGGCCGCTGGGTAGGAAACTGCATCGACCCACGCGCGGCCGGCATAGACGCCGGGGGCGGGCAAAAGGGTGTCGATCCCGCTGAGATTTGCGGTCGGGAAACCAATTTTTGCGCCGCGACCCGCGCCGTGTGTCACGAGGCCGCGAATGCGGTAAGGGGCCGAGAGCAGTTCGTTCGCGTGATCGACATTGCCGGCGCGAATGAGATCGCGGACGCGGGAGCTGGATACGATCGAATCGTCGATCGAGACCGGTGGAACGACATCGAACGACATGCTAGCGAGGTGGGCCATGTCGGCGAGGCGTTCAATATTGCCTTCTCGATTGCGGCCGAAGAAAAAATTCGGCCCTTCGACGAGAGCTTTGGCCCGCAACTTGTGCCGCACGATTTGGTCGAAGAAATCGATGGCGGAAAGCTGGAGCAGCGCTTCGTCGGTGGGGTAAGCGACGATCCAATCGACGCCTAGGCCAGCGAGCAGCTCGGCTTTGCGTTCGGTCCAAGTGAGCGGCGGCGGGCATTGGTCGGGGCGCAGGAGGCGCACTGGGTGCGGATCGAATGTGAATACGATGGCGGGGCCAGCGACTTCGGTGGCACGCTCCAGCAAGCGTTCGACGATCGCAACGTGGCCGAGGTGGATACCGTCGAAGTTGCCGATCGAAACGGCGCCGCCCAAAGCAGCGGTCGGAAGCGAATTCAGATCGCGAATGATGTGCATCGTGCTTGCCGCGGCGGATTATTTCGCGATTCGTTGGAAAGCTTTGGGGAGGAAGTGGATGACGTCGGTGGCGATCAGTGAGACCTCGCCCAATTCCGCGGCTGCGAGGTCGCCCGCGAGTCCGTGAATGTGGACGCCAAGTCGCGCGGCATCGAACGGCGAAAGCCTTTGACAGAGGAGGGCAGTGATGATGCCGGTGAGAACGTCGCCCGAGCCGCCGGTCGCCATGCCTGGGTTGCCGGTCTTGTTCAAAGCGATTCGATGGCCGTCGGTGATAACAGTTTCGTGTCCTTTCAGCACAACGACGGTGTTCCCCGTTTTATCGCGCTGCGCAAGACCTGCAGCGGCGGGCATGCGGCGCGGACTTTCGGGAAGTTCGCCTGTAAGCCGTTTGAATTCGCCTGGGTGCGGCGTGAGAATGCGGGGCCCGGCGGGCTTCTCGATCGCCTGCTTTTGTTCGGCTAGTGCGAAGAGTGCGTCGGCGTCGACGACCATCGGTTGGTTTACGCGTTCGTAAAGCTGAATTGCGAATTTGGTCAAGGCGTCACTGCGGCCTAAGCCCGGTCCCAATGCGAAGACATTGGCGGTGCTGCCGAAAGCGAGTGCTTCATCGGCCGCTGCGGGCGTGAATTTACCGCCCGTTTCGGTGAGGCCGTGCGTCATGAAACAGGGGCAGAAGCTGGCGACAGCATCTTGAACCGAGAGCGGTACGGCGAGCGTGACCAGTCCCGCGCCGCTGCGAAGCGCGGCGAGGCCGGCCATGCCGATCGCACCGCCCATGCCGCGCGAGCCGCCAACGACGAGCGCGCGACCGAAGTCGCCCTTGTTGCTGTCCGGCTGGCGTGGCGGCAGCAGTGGAAGTGGGGTATCGGTTTGATCGTCGAGCTTCATACTTATCCAGGCGTCGCGTGAGCGCGAGTTGCGATCAAACCAGCGACGAATGCGCCCTTGAAGCCGGCGTCGATATTGACGACGGAAATGTTGTTCGCGCAGCTGTTGAGCATCGAGAGAAGCGCGGAGACGCCTCCGAAGTTAGCGCCGTAGCCAATGCTTGTCGGGACTGCGATCACGGGGCAAGCGACATAGCCGCCGACGACGCTGGGCAACGCGCCTTCCATGCCGGCGACGACCACGATCGCGTCGGCATGCTCAAAATCTTTCAGCCGATCGGGCAAACGATGCGGTCCGGCGACGCCGACGTCGTGGATCATTGTCACCGCGACGCCCATCCAATCGAGCGTTTCGCGGGCCTCCTCGGCGACCGGCAGGTCGCCGGTGCCGGCCGAGATGACGGCGACGAATCCTCGATCTGCTGAATGTGGTGTCGACGGCGAAGTCGCGTCGATGCGGAACGTTCGGCCGACCGGGTTGAAACGGCCTTGGGGAAACGCGGCGAGCATCGCGGCAGCTTGCGCGGCGTCAATTCGCGTGGCAAGCACGGGTTCGCCATGTTCCAGAAGCGTGGCTGCAATCGCGTTGAGCTGATCGTTCGTTTTGCCTGGACCGAAGATCACCTCCGGAAAGCCGCACCGCCGGCGTCGTGCGAGATCGATCGTGGCGGCCAGTTCGCGTGGGGCAGCATCCATGACCACAGTGTAATCTGCCGGCCGACTTCTCTGAAGTCGCACAAGAGAGGCTTGCGAAACAGCGACCCGCGATTTTATCGCGAGTGGCGACGGGTAAGCACTACGCAGAGGCTGAGGAGCGCCAAAACAAGCGATGCCGGCTCGGGCACTTGAGTCGACGTCAGTAAGGTGCCGCTGCCGGCGGATGCTGCGCTGCGCCATACGACGTAGTCGGCCATATCGACGACGCCATCGTGATTGCCGTCGGCCGCCAAGGTGGTCGTCGATCCGAAGGTGCTCCGCCAAAGATCGTAGTCGCCTGCGTCCACTACACCGCTGTGATCGAAATCGCCGGGCGCACCGATGGCGGTCGCGTAGCTGTAATCGGCAACCATCGGCAGATGGTCCGTGACAGTCGTCAGTGCGCTTAACACACTCGAGCGGTAGGCTGGGCTGTAAGGGGCCTGCCCTAAATCAATAAGTGCCGTTGAGTTGCTGCTACTCGTAACCGACGTGTGGTAGATATTGCCGCCATTGCCAAAGGCGATGAGCGAACCGGTCACGAGTTGCATGCCCGGTTGGCTTAACATCGGGTTCGTCACAAATTGAAAATCATCTCGATATTGATCGAACGTCGCGGACTCGGTGAATAGGGATTTGAAGGTGGAAGTCGTGGTCCAATTGTTGGCCGGATTGAGAACATCGACCGCTTGACCGACCGTGCCAATGACCTGCAAATTGCTGGAGATCATTGTTTGGTAAGCGGTCTCGCTGCTGTCATTCAGGTTATAGTCGCCAGCGTAGATTACATGGGCATTTGCTCCAACCGCCACCGTCGCCGAGTTGGTGCGAATCGTGTTGGCTTCGATGTTGCGGCGAGTCATGTCCGAAGATTGGCTTCCCGATTTCGCGTGGCTGACGTACAGAAAGAAATCGGCCGAGTGGTCGTTGTAGCCTTTAGGAGCAAGTTGGTACCGCATGGGCGCACGCGGTGCGCCGCTGCCGCTTACGGATCCAACCGACAATGCGCCCAATACCTGAACCGTGTTCGCATTGTAAATCAGCCCACTCGGGCCGTTGCCGGTTAAGAAATTGCCGGTGGTGGCGTCGGCTGTGGTGTCGT
>DATBAY010000263.1:0-5601 GCA_036271295.1 Lacipirellulaceae bacterium
TATGGCCGCGAAAATTGTTCGCCGCAAGGATAAACGCGCCGAAGTCGAAGCCGCTGAGCGCAAGGCCAAGAGCGCGCCGAAAAAGGCCGCTGCCGTCAAAAAAGAACCGGCGAAACGCAAAAGCCGAGCGAAGAGTGCCAAGGAAGTGCGGATGAAGGCGTTCTGGGGCGTGTTCAATCAATCGCTCAAGCGCGTCGCGTTGTATGAGTTCAGCGAAAAGAAAGAAGCCGATAAGAAGGCGAAAGAGCTGACGGCTTCGGGTAAGAGCCCGCACTTCGTGCAGCCGGTGAAGGAAGCCGTCCAAGAGTAACCAAGCAGGCAATTCGCGTCTCGGTGTGGCGCGATCACGTGGGCGTGTCTCTTTGCGACGCGCATTCTAGAGCATTTTTAGCAAAGGTGTTCCGAGGGGTGGCTAGGGCAGCGCCCTAGTTCTTCGCAGCACTCTGGGGCGTTGCCCCAGCCACCCGGCGCGAGAAGTCACCCGGCCCGACAATTTGAAAAACGCTCTACGCGCCGAGTGCCGCTGCAAGCCTGTCGCGAGTTTCTGGTTTTCCGAATTCCAACTTGCCGAAACCGTGCACGGCACCGAGTGCAATCGCCGCTTCCTGATGCTCCGGATAGTTGGTTACGAGCATTACCGGCACCTCCGACGTCGCGGGATCTTCTTTCAACGCGCGAATCACGTCGGTTCCGTCCGAGTAATCGATATCGAGCTTGCGATTCACTAGGACCAGGTCGTATTTGCCGCGCTTCATTTGACTGAGCGCATCATCGGCGGCATCGGCCGTGTCGAAATCGCAATCGAAACTGCGGGTTAGAAACGCGCGGATCGCGGCATTATCGGGACCGCACTGGCCAACACTCAGAACACGTTTTTTCATAGCTCAGCCAACGGAGAATTCATCACAAAGACACGAAGGACACGACGAGAGAAAAATACAGGGTGTCTCTCAATCGCCGCCGCCCGTCTTCGGCGTTTGACTCGCCGGCCGCGTGGTCGCGTGCACGGGCTTCGCGCCTTCTTCGATTGCGAATAAGTGCGTGCGATTCGAGATGTAGAGCACGTTGTCGGCAACAATCGGAGTGCTGTACACGGCGTTGCCCATGTTGACTTCGCCAAAGAACGGCTTCATTTCGTCGCCGTCCTTTTTCATGGCGACGTTCGGATCGGCGGAGTGCTTGAAGATCGCAACGTCGCCGTCTTCATCGCCGATGTAAACCTTCCCATCGACGATCAGCGGCGAGCCCCACGCCGCGGCGAGCATGTCGTACGCCCAGTTCACCTTGCCCGTCTTCGCGTTGAGGCAGTGGAACACACCGCTGTAATCCGCGATGTACAGGATGTCATCTTTGATCGCTACGCTGCCGAGCGTGCGGTGCATGGTATCGGTGAATTCGCGTTTGACTTCGTTGCCTTTCTTATCCAATTCCGCACCGTAGTGCCACACCGCGGCTGAGTTCGGGTTCGGTCGAGCGAAGTCGCCCTTATCCGGCTCCACGTCCTGGAGACGCTTGGGTGCGATCGGCTTGCTCGGATCTTTCGAGTTATACGCCAGTTCGGGGCTTACATCGCCGCGCTTCGTGGGATCGATGCACCACAAGTGCCCCTGCCCTTCGCCATGCTCGGGATCTTCACCGAGCGCGACGTACACTTTGCCGTCGTAAATCACCGGCGTGCCAATGATGTGATTGCGCGTGGCCTTGTTGAGCGCGTAGTGGGATGTCTTCGGATTGCAGTCGAACTTCCACAACAGCTTCGACTTTCCATTGCCATCGCCCTTCGGGTCGAAGCTATAGAGCCAACCATCGCCGCCGCCGAAAATGACCTGCGGCACGCCGTCGAACACGCCGTACGCAGGTGATGACCACTGGCCGTGCAAAATGTTTAGCCCGGGCGATTTATCGGTCCACAGGACCTTTTTCGTGGTCTTATCGAGCGCGATGAAACTCGGCGCTTCCGGAGCCGGGATGCCGATGTGTGCTTCATCGATGCCGTTCGACGTGCACACGAACAGCGTGTCGCCGACGCTCATCACCGAGCAATCGGACATATTGTGCGGCGAAACGCCAAGGTCCTTGAACATATCAAAAACCCACACGACGTCCGCTTCATCCTTATGCTCGTTCTCTTCGCTCTTGTACGGGCCGTCGTTCTTGCCGTCGTAGAAGCCTTCGGTATCGAGGCAACGAACTTCGCAACGATTGGTGACGAACCACAGCCGATTGCCTTCCACCAGCGGCGTGCTGCACACGCCTTGCAGAGGCCAGTCGTGCACGCGGCCGGTCGGCATTTTCTCGCTGCTATGCTGCCACAGGAAGTTTCCGTCTTTCGTGTCGAAGCACAAGAGCACGCCCAAGTCATGCTCGGGCGGGAACCGCTTCAGCCAGCCGCTGCCGTTGTTCGTGCCGATGTACGCATGACCGCCGGCAACAACCGTGTTGCCGTACGTTTGCGAGCCAAGCTGCGCCACCCACTTAATGTTCTTCGCCTTCGACGAATCCCACTTGCCGGTGCGGTAATCGACTTCGCCGATATTCCATTCGGTGGGAATGTTGTGCCCTTCCGGCGTATTATTGCGCTCGGGGGTGCCGCCCCACATCGGCCATTCCTTAGTTGTCTCTTTAGAAGATGGCGAGGACTTTGTGGTCGACTTCGCCGAATCGGCGGCAGTCGAAGGAATTGCCAATGCAGACCAGCAAACCACAACCAACGATAACGTTGCCAATTCAGTTTTCATACGCTCAACTTTTTTAGACAGGATCAACAGGATCGACCGGATGAACTTCTTTTACGAATCCTGTTCATCCTGTAAATCCTGTCAAAAGTGTTTGGTCTTAGTTCGCCGTAACTTCCAAATTGTCGAGATAGATTTCCGCGTCGCCCGAGTTGCCGTATACGGCAGGCGTGCCTTGCAAGTTGGGTGACTTGTCGACGATTTCCATCGTCCACTTGTCCGGCTCTTTCTCGCCGCGCGGCCAGATTTTTCCGCGCACTTTCGCCTCGCCTTTTTCCGGCATGACCGAAAGTTTCAGCGTGTACCACTTGCCCGGCTCCGGCGTAAATGGAACTTCCTTGGACGAGCGGTAATTGTTCGACAGCCAGCTATCGAGCTTCACCTTGTGATTTTGGGATCGCATCGTCAGCTCGTAACCGCTGGCGATGATGCCCGCGTCCGGCATCTTGCCATCGTGCTCTTGAACTTGCAGATCGGCCTGCACGGTGTAGTTCGACAAATTGGCTGGCCCCATCCACAAGAAGCTGCGCGTGCCAAGCTTGTTTTTCGGATCCTTCGGCGTGGGCAATACGTCTTTCTTGGCGATAAACCTTTCGCCATTCTTTTCACGCAACTCCCAACGCACGCGGCCGCCAAGCCAGGTAAGCGGTACGGCCTTATCCTTCTCGAAATCCCATTTCCACGGCAAGGGTGGAATTATGCGGATCCGCGCGGTGCCAGTCACATCGCCGACTTTACACGTTACGAGCGCACACTCGTGTTCGTTCTCGTCCGGCGCTGTGTAGGCGCCGCTTTCGCTCACTTTGCCTGGGCCGTCGACCGTGAACTTCGCTTCTTTGGCGAGCGACTCGGGCAGTAATTGGCCCTTCGCGTTGAACGCCCGCACCTTATATTCCTGCTTCTTGCCGGGGGCGAGAACGATATCGAACGGCACGACCTGAACCTGTGCGACTTTGTCGTCCCCCTTGGTTTCTTCCGGCCACTTGGGCAACGGATCGGCCTCCGGCTTTTGATCCTTGTCGCCCAGGCAGTACATGTAATCCATCGAGGTCACGTAGGTGCGGCCGTGCGAAGCGATCGGCGACGCGTTTACCGCTTCGCCAGCAAGCCGCGTCTTCGCCACGACTTGCAAGTCTTTGCCGTTCGGCTTGAGCACGTACCACTGGCCGTCGCCGGTGATCACGTAGATCTTGCCGTCCGCAACGAACGGCGTCGGGCTCGAGTCGCCCGTGCCGCGCATTACGCTGCCGAGTTTCTTGCGGCGCACGATTTCGCCAGTCTTTGCGTCGATGCCCGTGATTCGCGCCGTGTCATCGATGACGTACACCGTGTCGTCGACCATCACGGGCGACACGAACTGGGCCATGATCTCGAACTTCCGCCACAGTTCCTTCGGTTTCTTGTCTTCAATCTTCGTGGCGTCGAGTCCCACGACGCCGCCCATGCTCGTACCGACGGTGTTTTCCACGCCGTGTGTGGCGTAGACATCGCCCTCCGCAGTCACGAGGGGCGAGCAATTCAAGCCCGCTCGGCCAAACGGAAAGCTCCAAATCGCTTTCCCAGTTCGCGGTTGCAGCGCCCATACACCGCCATCGCCGGAGCAGAAAACGAGCTCCTCCAAACCGTTGATAGGCAAGCAAGTCGGCGTGCTGAAAGTCGTGTCATACGGGCTGGGGTTCGTGCCGTTGATCCACCGCAATTCGCCTGTGGCTTTGTTGAAGCACATGAAGCGGTGAGCCGGAATGGCGAACCGATTCCACTTCGGTTCATCGCCCCAGCCGACCATTACGGCGCTGATCAGCACGTTGTCTTCGAAAACGATGGGAAAGTTCGTGCGGCCGCCGTAGGTGGAAACCGTGCCATACTCTTCGCTCAGGCTGTGGTCCCAAATGAGTTTGCCGGTTTTGCCATCCAGGCAACAGAAGTAATCGCTGATGCCTTGGGCGTACACGCGGCCCGTTTCCGGATCTCCGACGACGCTCGACCAGCCGATGCGTTCGGCCGGCGCATCGGTAAGAGACACATTGAAGCGATGCTCCCACAGGATTTTGCCCGTGGCCGCATCCGCACAGACGACCTTCTCGCCTTCGTTGGGCGATTCCGGCTGATCGTGCGCGATGACGTACAGCAGGCCGTTCATGACGATCGGCGTCGAACGCCCGGCGAGCTCCTTCTTCTTCCACAGTACGTGGCTTCCTTCGCCGCCGGCGGGATCCCACTTTTCGACGAGTCCTTTTTCAGTGGATACGCGGTTCTGTTGCGGTCCGCGCCAGTTGGGCCAGTCCAGGGGATCCGAAGTCGCGGCGCGAGTCGCCTGCCACGAGGCGCCTTGCCAACAAGCCACTATTAATAGGAGGGGAACTCGAACGCGCGAACCATAAAACATGGGACAGTGGCTCCGCCGGAAGGGGTGTTTCAGAACGATTTCACTGCAATCTTCAAGAGAACGTCAAGGTTTCGCCGAGCGTCAAACTTTACCGGGGCGGAAAAGTCTCTCGACAAACAAGATGCTGGCAGTCGACGGTGGGGTCGCTCAGCGGGGTGATTCAGCGCGGTTTCGCGCAACTTTGAATTCGCATTGCGAACTCTGCGACGGGCGGCCTGCCGTAACATCTTTCCCAACTATATCAAACCCTGCTCGGGCGGTCCAAGGAGGCCCGCGAGAACAACGGAACCGGCAACGTTTTACCAGCCTACGCCGGGCGAAAACTCTACGTAACAGTCGCGGTAACTCGGCTTGTGAAAATTACTTGCGTTCGCTCAAGCGCTCTTCCGCACCCGGACGATACGTTTGGTGTCGCATGCGATGCACCCGCGTGTCTCGTGCGGCAAAGAATGCGCGTCAGCAACCGGCCCGGACATTTCG
>DATBAY010000264.1:0-5446 GCA_036271295.1 Lacipirellulaceae bacterium
CCGTCGAGTGGCACCGGCTGGGAACAGGATGCCGAACTATCTCTTGGGTCCGACCAGGGGTATTCCCAGAGCACCTTGCCATCGTCGGCACGATGGCTGGTGACCCAACTTTCGTTGACAACGATGATCTGCCTTTCGCCAGCCATCGTGGCAAGTACCGGCGAAGCATAACTGGCGGGGCGATTGCCGGCATGCCAACGGACACTACCCGTGGTGATGTCGAAGGCCACGAGGGAATGATCGTAGGCGGTATCTTTCGCTGTGCCGAATTCGGTCGGCGGCGGCGCTCCAACGCTGACCACGACCGTGTCGTCGACGATCAGTGGCGAGCCCGCTTTGCCCCATGTGGCCACCGGCGCGCGAAACTCGGATGCCGTGTCCTGAGTCCATACGACAGTGCCGGTGCGGGCGTCCAAACAGTTTACGATTCCGGTGCCACCTTGCGTAAACACGTGCCCGCCGATGACGGTGGGTGTGGCGCGGGGACCGATGTCGCCAAGTCCGCCAATCGCGTCTGCCGGATCGAAGCGCGTTTTGTCGGCATGCGTCCAAACGGGTTCACCGGTTTGCACCCGATAGCAGGTGACAAGCTCATCGTCGCCGCGCTGTTCTTGCGTAAATGCGTATTCGCCGACAATTGCGAACGATGACCATCCGCCGCCGATTTCATGTCGCCATAGTTCTTGCGGCGGATGCGCGGCCCAATCCGTTTCGAGATTTACGTGTTTAACTTCAGGCCAGTAACCATTTCCCAAAAAGCGCGGATAATCGTGCGGCGTCGGCTCTAAATCTGCGATTCCATCAGTGGAATCGATCGGTCGAAGTGAAGCGTCGTCGCTTTTGGCAAAACGCAGGCGCCAACGGTAGACGCCCATGTCGCCATTATAGACAGGCCGAAACGCGACGAAAAAGGCGACGAGGCCGCTTGCTAGAGTAGCGACGGTCGCGATCCGACCGCGACGCGATGTGCCGCCATAAAAGAGGAACCACAGGCCAATTGAGATCACACCCAGCAGGACAACGACAACGTGAACGAGCGTGTGATATTCGGCATAGCTCGCGTGCCAAAGCCACCAGCAGGCAGCGAGGAGAATTACCACCGCCGGGAACCACTTGTAGCGCATTCGTGCTAGGTGTGAACTCAATGGCATGGCGGCGCGAGATATCGGGCGGTGAACGCGGGTATCGAATCGTAAGGTGGCCGGCCGAACCCGGCAAGGCGACTGACGATGCGGTCCTCGTCATGTTACGATAGTAGAGCAACTGGACCCGGTTTGTTGGATGTTTAAGCATGCCCGAGCCCATTAAGGACCTAAGCGGCAGGACGGCTGTCGTAACGGGAAGTTCGAGCGGGATTGGCCGCGCGATCGCCCTGGAACTTGCGCAAGCTGGTGCGGATATTCTTGTGCATACGCGGAAAAACGCGTCCGGCGCCGAGGAAACGGCTGCGCAGGTCCGAACGCTGGGCGCAAGCGCGAACGTGCTGCTGGCAGACTTGGCGGATCCGGCAGCCCAGGACCGATTCGTGCGAGATGCCTGGGAGTGGCGTGCGGCCGACATTTGGGTGAACAACGCGGGAGCCGATGTCCTCACCGGCAACGCGGCTTACTGGTCGTTCGAAGAAAAACTAACGGCGCTTTGGCAGGTCGATGTGGTGGCAACATTGCGGTTGTCGCGAGCGGCCGGCGATTTGATGAGCAAACGCGGCAACGGGGTGATTTTGAATATCGGTTGGGACCAGGCCGAAACGGGCATGGCCGGCGACAGCGGTCAAATGTTCGCCGCGATTAAGGGCGCAGTGATGGCAACGACGCGCAGCCTCGCGAAGTCGTTGGCGCCCGATGTGCGCGTGAATTGTGTCGCGCCCGGCTGGATTCAAACCAACTGGGGGCACCAGGCGTCCGACGTTTGGCAACAGATCGCCGTTGGCGACTCGCTCATGCAGCGGTGGGGCCAACCGGAGGATGTCGCCCGCGCAGTGCGGTTTCTCGTTTCACCAGCCGCGGAGTTCGTAAACGGCCAAGTCATCGTCGTCAACGGTGGGCGTAACGATTCGCGAGACGTGAACTGGTGAGCGCACGCCATGCCGGCCGAGCATATTCACTTTGTCACGGGCCGGTTGGCGGAGCATTCTTTGCGTGAAACGGTCGAGCGGCTCTCGGCCGAGTCAGGATTGCGTTTTTCGATCGAGGTGTTGCCCATCACCGTAGCCGCGCTGATGACGCCCGAATGGATCGCGCGGCGAATCAAACCGCCGAAGGACGCCGAGCGCCTTTTGGTGCCCGGTTATTGCACGGGCGATTTGGCTCCGATTGCCGAAGCGATTGGCATTCCCGTGGAACGAGGCCCGCGCGATTTGCGCGAACTGCCCACTTTTTTCGGTCGAAGTCCGATTCCTGCCGAGTATGGTGCTTACGACATCGAGATCCTTGCCGAGATCAACCACTGCCCGCGACTTTCGCTCGCAGAGATTCTTGCGATAGCGCGCGAATTGGCATCCGACGGGGCGAATGTGATCGATGTCGGCTGTGAACCGGAGGGCCCTTGGTCGGGGGCGGGCGCGGTTGTTCATGCGCTGGTGGCCGAGGGACATCGTGTTTCGATCGATAGCCTTGACCCGCGCGAGATTGAGCCTGCGGTGATGGCGGGCGCTGAATTGGTCTTGTCTGTGAACAGTTCCAACCGTGAGCGGGCGGTTGATTGGGGGTGTGAAGTTGTTGTCGTACCTGATGATCCCCACTCGCTGGCAGGACTGGACGAATCGATCGAATATTTGGCCTCGCGCAACGTAAGGCTAAGAATGGATCCGGTGCTAGAGCCGATTGGCTTTGGATTTGCGCAGAGCCTTGGCCGCTACCTGACGGTGCGCGAGCGATATCCGGATGCCGAAATGATGATGGGAATTGGCAACGTCACCGAGTTGACCGACGCCGATTCCGCCGCAATCAATACTGTTTTGCTGGGATTTTGCGAGGAGCTTGGGATTCGCAGTGTGCTCACGACACAGGTCATCAACTGGGCTCGTACTTGTGTTCGTGAGTGCGATCTGGCGAGGCGGCTTGTATACCATTCACGACGGAACCGCGTGTTGCCGAAACATCTGGAGCCGCGGCTCGTGGTGCTACGCGATCCAGCGGTGCTTGAATCGTCTTCTGATGAATTCGATGATCTGGCCGCGAAGCTTAAAGACAACAACTATCGAATTGCCGCGGCGGATGGCGAAGTTCATATTGTTGCTCGCGGGCTGCATCTGCACGACTCTGACCCATTCGCGCTGTTCGAAAAGCTCCGCCAAACCGGTGAGGGAGACAGTGCGCCGAAGAATCTCGATGCGGCGCACTCCTTTTATTTGGGCTATGAAATGTGTAAGGCGGCGACTGCGCTCACGCTAGGCAAACAGTATCGCCAGGACGAAGCTCTCGATTGGGGATTCCTGACGCGCGAGGAATCGCGCCACTACTTGCGATCGAAACCGACGCCGGAGAGGCCGTGACAACGATTGCAAACGAAGCGCAGCTCCCGCTCGTGGAGCAGCTCGACTCGCCTGTTGAGCCTGAGGAGGTATTTCGGCGATTGAGCGGGCTGCCGCACGTCGTGTTCTTTGATAGCGCCATGCGGCACACGAAGTTGGGGCGATACTCGTTCGTGGCAGCGGACCCAATCAAGTGGCTGGAGGTCCCGGCGGACGGCCGAGATGCCTTCGGCATTTTAAATGCGGAACTCGCTGCGCTCAGCGGCGAAATCTTGCCGGGGTTGCCGCCCTTTCAAGGCGGTTGGGCGGGCCTATTTGGCTATGAACTTTCAGCAAGCTTAGAGAAGGTTCCGCGAGCGGCGATCGACGAGTTCGGCGTGCCTGCACTGGCAGTGGGTCTCTACGATGTGGTGGCGGCGTTCGATCATTACGAAAAACGGGCGTGGTTGATTTCACAAGGCTGGCCTGCGGCCGATGCGACGGCGCGGCGCGAGCGTGCAAAGGACCGGATCGCTGCGTTTAGATCGCGACTCCGATCCTGTTCGCCTAATTCCAATCAGCCGGGACCGCAAAGAACTCTTCCCCAAGGTGAGCTGGCTGCCCAGTATTCCATCGCAGAATACCCCGGGCTGACGAGCAATTTTTCGGCGGAACAGTATCGAGCGACGGTCGGGAAAGCGATCGACTACATTTACGCCGGCGATGTGTTTCAGGTGAATCTTTCGCAGCGGTTGTTACACCCGGCGAGTACTGACGCGGTGGAGTTGTACTGCCGCCTGCGAGAACGAAATCCCGCGCCATTTGCGGGATTTCTTAACGGCGGCGATTGGCAAATAGCGAGCGCGTCTCCCGAACGATTCATCCAAGTTAGTGACGGGCGGGTCGAAACGCGTCCCATCAAAGGAACTCGCGGCCGCGCCCGACGTCCCGAAGCAGACTTATTCGCCGGCGATGACCTGCAGGCCAGCGAAAAGGATCGGGCCGAGAATATCATGATCGTGGATTTGCTCCGCAACGATCTCTCGCGCACATGCTTGCCTGAAAGCGTTCGCGTTTCGCAGCTCTGCGGCTTGGAGATGTATGAGTACGTTCAACATCTGGTATCCGTCGTAGAAGGCACGCTTCAACCAAATTGCACGCCGCTCGACGTTTTACGAACTTCTTTCCCGGGCGGATCAATTACGGGCGCGCCAAAGATTCGGGCGATGGAGATCATCGCCGAA
This sequence comes from Lacipirellulaceae bacterium, assembly GCA_036271295.1. GTDB lineage: Bacteria > Planctomycetota > Planctomycetia > Pirellulales > Lacipirellulaceae > JABDGM01. The sequence continues at coordinate 4,696 of DATBAY010000264.1, forward strand.
CTGGAGCCGACGGTGCGCGGCGCCTACTGCGGGTCGCTCGGATACATCGGCGTGGGCGGCAGGATGGATATGAACATTCTCATTCGGACGATCACGTCGTCGCGGGGCTGGTGGCAGGTCCCGGTCGGCGGCGGCATCGTGGCGCAGTCGAATCCGCAAAGCGAGTACGAAGAAACATGGCACAAGGCGGCGGGGATGCTGAGAGCGTTGCAGGGCTGAAAATTGCACGCTCAATAGGGGTCCCACAAAACGGGTGCAAAACTCTGGAGTTTTGCGCGGTCGTGCCGTCGAAAATGCTGCATCGTTGGCCGCGATCGCAAGTCGGTCCGCGCACAATTGCCGGAATTTACTTCCGTAGAAGTTGGTCACGCATAGTCATCTATTGTCGCCGAAGGATGGCGCAGCGCAAAGGCAGCGCACGGAACACGGGCCGCATTGCGCGAAAGGTATTGTATTAAGTTGCCAAAGAGCGGAACTCGAGCGGCAACAGGATTTGCTGCTGCGATTCGGCGTGTTTTAGAATGGTGTACATTAGCACACTTGGTGGCCAAAAACAAGTAGTGGCCAATAGAGAATATGAAGCGACTTACATGCTGTTCAATCCGCACGTAGCCCTAGTCATAAAGGCCATGAGGACTTGACGTCATCCCCACCTTCCTCCGGTTTAACACCGGCGGTCTTGCTAGAGTCCCCGACATGACTCGCTGGCAACTAGCAACAAGGGTTTCGCTCGTTAAGGGACTTAACCCGA
>DATBAY010000265.1:0-4094 GCA_036271295.1 Lacipirellulaceae bacterium
TGCGCTCCTCGGCAGTGCGGCAATACCGTCGGTTGGGGCCGTGCTTAACGATGGGCCGATGGTCTATCGCGGAATATTTCAGCGTTGCGATTGGGTTCCTTCGTCCACTGGTGGCGGAACCCATCTGGGTTTCACGAAAAAATGTACGATCGCGAAAATCACGGACGGAACGAGTAAGACGATGCTGGTCTGTGAGAAGCGGGTACCGACGAACCATTACGAAGATGCAGCCATCGCCTCGGATAACCGAGGTTGGGCCGATGGCTGGGACTACGACCAGCTTCGATGTACCATCTTTCCGCTTGCGCAAGATGGCATGACTGCGGACGACATGGCTGGCGCACTGTTTGGCGCCTTTCAATTCCAGTTTGGCTCGGCCCACGCCGGCGGGGTCAACGCTGCCATGTCGGACGGAGGCGTGCACTTTCTCAGTTACGATATTGACCGGGAGCTGTTCAATCGGCTCGGCAACAAGGCAGACGGCGAAATCGTAAGCGGCGACTATTAGCCGTCGTTTTTGAGCAGGCGTGAGTGATTTAGCTAATTTTTTTCGTTTTCAAGCCGGAATTGTTGACAAAGGTTAGGGTGAGGGATTAAGCTGGAGTCGCGGATGAAAGCGCTTGCAGCGAACGTTCTAAGCTCTGATCATTTCGGTTGAATTTCTAAGCGCACCGGTTGGTCTTCTTTCGGTTGAGGTTCTGCAGTGATGCCATCTATTCGGACAACTCGGATTGTTGTGTTTTGTTGCTGCGCCGCGTTCGCGGCTTCCTGCCAAGCTCAAAGTCTGTACGTGCCGGACGAGCTGATAACTTTTCCGTACACGGACTACAGCGACATGTATCCGACGACGATCACGCAAACGTGGACGCAAGCCGGCAATCCTACGCCGACTTCGGTGGTCAGCCCGATGTCGCAACACATCACCCCGTTCCCGACATCTTATACGATTTCGGAGACGGGAATCACCGGCGCCGCCGGTACAGGCGATGGCGGAACTTTCGTTCGCGATGAGCATGTGATGCGGTTCGCGACCGTGAGTGAAGCCAACACGGGCCATATTTTTTCACGTCGGCAGCCGTTCGATATCGCGTTCGATATGAAGATAACGACGGGCAATGCCTCGGTGCGGAAAGAAGCCGGCGTTTATTTTAAATCGACTTCGATCGGCAACGAGATTTTCGACGTCACTTCGAATCCCGGCTTTTACACGTCGGGGCCGGGTACGATCGGGACGATCTTCGGCGGCGTTGTACCAACCTATTCGTTTGGCGGCAGTGGCCCGGTAGGTGACTACAACCATAACGGCACTGTCGACGCAGCGGATTACGTGATTTGGCGGGATACGCTCGGGTCAACGACCGACTTTCGCGCAAATGGCAACAACGATGGTGCAAGCCTGAACGTAATCGACCAAGCGGACTACGACACTTGGCGCGGCGCATTCGGCCAAGGAGCGGGCGGTGGCGCATCATATAATGTGGGTGATACGATTCGGATTCGCATGATTTACACTCCGCCAGTGCTGGCCGATACCTCCATGCCTGACATTCAGAATGATCCGAACGTGGTGACGGCTGGAACGATGGAATACCGCATCAGCATCAACGGCGGGGCGGTGACGTCCAGCGGCGTGCTGCCGTTCACGAATACCTGGCAGGGCCTTCCGAACGATACACAAATCATGCTCCGGGCTCAGAACTTGGGTGCGGCGAATGCTCCAAATGATTTCGCCACGGATGCTTTCTCGAACTTTGACTTTAATGGCGATTTGGCTGGGTCGGGATTTGGATCGGCCTTGGCAGGCAGCTCCGTGCCAGAGCCAACAAGTTTGGCGCTGATTACAATAGGTTTGATGGCAGGGACCGGGTTGCGCGGCAAGCGACACCGGATTGCTTAAGCTTCACATTGCCGCGGGACGAAAGAGGCGCGTGTTTTGGCACCTCATTGTGAGTGCCGCATTCCACTGTGATTTTCACTTCGGTTTTTGGAGGCGATTCTAATGAAGATGATGAAAGTGTGTTTCACCTTTCTAACGGCGCTCGTCGTATTGACAGCGCTGGCGGGCCGCAGCAGCGCTGCGAATTTGCTGCTCAACGGCAATCTGGATAATACGCTGCACGTTGGGGGTGGCGCATCCGGCCAAACCCCAGACAACTGGACGCTGGATGAATTTAAGACCAACAGTGGCCCGACGACGGATCTGATCGACCTGGAAGCATTTGCGGGCTCGGTAGGCGCAAATACGAACCCAGGCGACCTGGGCGGTTTCGTGAAGGCGTTCCAAGGCAACAATATTACGGGCGACTGGGCCAACTTGAATATGTATCAAGATGTGCCCGCCGTTCCGGGCTTGACCTACCAATTCGCAGGTTTTATCGGCGCTGGCTCTAATTACTCGGGACTTTTGCCTGGGTCGCCAACTCAGACACTGTTGACGATTGAGTTCGACAACGACAACAATCGCGCTAACGGCGTTCTCAGCAGTGTGACAACGAACGTCGGTCCGTCTTTGACTCCGGGCTCGGGCCAACCTGGTTGGAACGCGCAAATTTACAGTGCCACTGGAACCGCGCCGGCCGGAACGTTGTTCGTACGCGGCGTCTTCTCGGCGCTCAACATGTTCTCGCAGCCAAATCCTGATCCCTCCGCGTTCGTCGACGACTTCAGCATGCAGACCGTCGTTCCGGAACCGACCACAATCGGCTTGAGCCTTTTGGGCCTGGTGGGCATGATCGGATTGGGCCGTCGACGCGGCTAAGCATTGATGCTGCCAAACATTTGTAGTAAATGAATTTTGGGGACGTTCGTTGAAAAGCGAACGTCCCCTTTTTGTTGGAAGCTGCTTCGAAGGCCTTAATTGAGCGTTTTTAGCGAAGGTGTTTCGGTGGGTGCCTGGGGCAACGCCCCAGTTCTTCGCAAAACTCTGGGGCGTTGCCCCAGGCACCCAGCACGGGAACCTGAAAAACGCTCTAAGGAATCGGGGGCTAGCCACCCAGAGGGTATTCTTCGGCTAACTAGATCAGCCGCGGGGCGTTAGCCCCGATTTGAACCTGGTCCTTATCAGACGCGATTCCTCAACCGTATAAACGAGCGAAGTGATGAAGCGATTAATTGGCTGGCTGCGAGCGGCGGCCGTTGCGACTTGCCTGACTCCGGCAACTCTCCTTGCTGCGGAACCGGCAATTGAATCGACCGCCGAAACGTTGGCGGGAGCCAAATATGAGTTTTCGGCCAACGACGAAAAACTGCTCGACGCGATTGAGAAGGGCTGCTTTCAATACTTTTGGAACGAAGTCGGGAAGCCGGCGATGCTCGGCAAGGACAAGACGAGCGACACGATTTGCAGCACCGCGGCGGTTGGGTTTCAGTTGTCGTCGTTGCCGATCGGGGTGGAACGCGGCTGGATTACGAAGCGAGAAGGCGAGGAGCGGGCGAAAACGATCCTCCACGCGCTGGTCGACCGCAAAGACAACAAGAAGCTGGGCATTTACTTCCACTTTCTCAATAGCGAAACGGGCGGGCTGCCGGACTTCAGCAAAACGAAGCATCACTACGAGCTAACGGCGAGCACGGTCGACCATGCGTTGTTGCAAGCGGGCGTGATGACGGCCGCCGTTTACTTCGGCGATGAGGTGGCGAAGCTGTCCGACACACTGGTGGCGGATGCAGATTGGCGCGGGATGTTCGATGACAAGGCCGGCTACCTGACGATGGGTTGGCAAGCGAAGAGCGATCGCGGCGTGGACGGGCCGGGCGACTTTCACAAGAACCATTGGGAATGGTGCAGCGACGAAGAGCGGCTGATTTATTTTCTGGCCGTTGGGTCGCCGAACGACAAGCACGCGCTCGAGCCGGCAACGTATTACCACACGAAGCGGATCGTCAAGCGGCATGGCGAGATGCCGCCGTATGTGGTTTCGTGGAATGGGTCGTTGTTCACCTATTTTTTTTCACATTGCTGGATCGACTATCGGCATCTCGGAGCCGATGACCCAACGGCTTTCGGCGAATCGAGCGTCGCAGTGGATTGGTTCGAGAATTCGCGCCGCGCGGCGCTGACACAGCGGCAGCGGTGCATCGAGGTTAGTTCTCAA
>DATBAY010000266.1:0-3641 GCA_036271295.1 Lacipirellulaceae bacterium
GACGGGAAGTTGGTCCGGCACGAAAGCCAATATCAACGACGTCAATTCGCTGGAAGCATTCGTTTACAACGGCAACGTCGAGCTTCTCGCAGCCACCCAGCTAGGCCAGCTGTTTGAATTCACCGACACGAATGGGATCAACAACAACTTCGATGCCGCGTTTCTTGCAAACGTAACGCCGAGCGCTGCTTTCACGATCGCTAACAGCGCGAGTTTTCGCGGGATGGCGATTCTTCCTACGGCCGTTCCGGAACCGATGGCGATGACGCTGCTCGCGGCGGCCATTCCATTTTTTGTCGGCTGCCGTCGCAGGAGCCGTTGATGCGGATTTGGATTGTTTGGGTATTCGTGTTGCTGTCTGCGTGGACGCTGAGAACGGGCCGCGCCGCGGAGCCGGCTGCTGATGCGCAGCTGGGCGAGCTTGTTGCAGAGCCCGTGCCTGTGCATGCTTCGCTGCCTGCGCCGGTTAATCGACTGACGGGCGCGGCGATCTGGGTCAATCCGCTGGATGCGTCTGCCAGCCGAATCGTCATCACGAACCAGGCGCGGGGGATCGAAGTTCACGATTTGGCTGGCTACTTGCTCAAGCATTTGGATGAAGGTTACGAGACCGACTCGATTACGATTTTGCACGGCTTTCGGTTGGCTGGTAGGGCGACCGATCTGGTGCTCGCGACGTATCCGGATAAGCGTGTGAATGGTGTGGCGATGTGGGCGATCTCGGCTGAGAAAGCCAAGCTCAAGCCGTTGCCCGGTAGCGATCGGTTCGTGGTGCCGGGTAATCCGGATCCGCGCGGCATTACGGCGTATCACAGTCGGAAGACGGACAAGTGCTATGCGTTCGTGACGGCGACGGATGGAAATATCGACCAGCTCGAATTAACCAGTGACAAGGATGGCGAAATTACGGCAACGCCCGTCCGTCATTTGAGCGTGCCTAGCAAAACTCAAGGCTGCGTGGCCGACGAAGAGCGCGGCGTGGTCTACTTTTCCGAAGAGAAGAAAGGCGTTTGGCGTTTCGATGCGGAACCGGATGGCGACCAGCAAGGCACGATGGTGATCCGTGTCGGCGAGCACGGGTTGATCCCCGACGTTGAAGGGATTGCATTGTATTCGTTGCCGGAAGGAAAAGGTTATCTGATCGTTGTTGGTCAAGGCTCGAAGACGGGGCGGTCGCGGATGAATGTGTATGATCGCCAGGATTGCCATTTCGTGGGCGCGATCGTTCCTTCGCCGGCGAACGGCAATGGGGTGGAATTTGCATCCGCGGTGGCCGCGACCAGCGCTCCGCTGCCGGAGTTTCCTGCGGGGCTGTTGCTCATTCGGGATCACTTGAATCCGAATGGGAGCGAGGATTTTAAGTACTATTCTTGGGCCGATTGCGCGAAGGCACTTCATTTAGAAACTGGTTCGCCGGTTGGCAGCACGGCGACGAAGTAAATGGTATCCGCGCTATTAACTCGAGACTCGAATTCGCGTTTCGGAGAGACGCGGCCACGTGGATTTACTCTGGTCGAGCTGTTGGTGGTGATTGCGATCATTGGGATTTTGGTCGCCCTGCTGTTGCCGGCGATTCAATCGGCACGCGAGTCGGCCCGCCGCGCGCAGTGCACGAATAACCTCAAGCAAATTGGCTTGGCGGTTCACAACTTTCTATCTGCGAATAAAGGCTTTCCGCCGGGGTTGCCGAATTGCTCTCGTTTGGCGTCGCAATGGGAAAGCGGCGGCGCTCAAATGGGCGACTATTTCGCAACGTGCCAGGGACCGAATTGGGTGGCGAATATGCTCGGTTTCTTGGGAGAGGAAGCGCTGGATGAGCGGATGCGCGCGTGCGTTCTGTATAACAAGCACGTTTGCGATGATTGCGAGCATGACGATGCGGGTTCGCCGAACGGAGTTACTGGTTTCGGTGCGTCAACGCGCCGGACGCTCGCCGTTCTTCTCTGCCCGAGCGCCGCGAACCCAACGATGTTGTTCGGCACGAAGGGCGCGGCTGTCGAAGGCCTTGGCGGGTCGGTCGATGGCAGCGACTCCGTTGCTGGATTGGAAAACGTGGCGAAGGGAAATTACGTAGCGAACTTCGGAAAGGATTCGTACGTGAACGCGGCCGTTCCGGGCATGGCCGGCATGGCGGGCGTGGCGTACGACAAAAGAAACGCTGGTCTGTTCGAAGTCGTCCCCATTTCATTGCCGGGTGATGGAAATCAGAAGGGTCTTTTCAAGATGGCGCGGGATCGCGGCGTCAAACCGCAGGAGGTTACAGATGGCCTTTCGAAAACGCTCATGCTGTCGGAAGTGCAGATTTGGGATACGTGGAGGGATGTTCGCGGAGTGTGGTCGTGCGCGGCGCCGGGCGCGTCGACGTTCATGACGAAAACGGGACCCAATTCGTCGTCGCCCGATGTGACGATCGGGTGCGACTCGTCGATTCCCGCGGGCAATCCGCTGAAGTGCAGTGAGAACCAAGTGGATGGCCAAATTTGGGCGGCGGCCCGCAGTGCTCACCCGGGCGGCGTGATGGCTGCGATGGCCGACGGCTCGGTGAAATTCTTTGTGGACGGCGTCGACATGCTGGTTTGGCAGGGGCTTTCAACTCGCGCGGGCGAGGAAGTAGTCGCCGATCCGTGATTCGAGATACGAGTCGGATGACGTTACTGCGAATATCGGCGGCTGTTTTTTTTGGGGGGGTCCGACGAGGTAGTGCCAAACTCGTGGCTCATCCTTCCACCCTGAAGCCGACGGAAATCGTCATGTCTTCGGACAGTTGCAGCGAGTCCCCACCCATGTAGGGGCAAGTGGCTTCCGGCGGCCCTAAGGTAGTGGGTCAGTTTGACCGTGGGGGTGGCTGGGGGCAACGCCCCCAGATGCGTCCACCGGGGCGTCGCCCCAGCCGCCCTTATTGGATTCTCAAAGCCTCTTTCTCTAACCGACCCACTGCCAGCCGCGAGCATTTCTTTGCAATCTCGGGGCGCTCTGCTACCATCGAAGAGTACTAAGGCACGATATGGTTAATCGTCGTTGGGAGGCGGCGATCTAGGAACAGAGCAGAGCATATGAGGAATCGATCGGCGCGTGGATCTTATAAGTTGAGTGGTCGTTTTGTGGCGAAGTCGGTGGCGCTCGCGGTGCTGACTGCGATATTCTTCGGCAACTTGGCGGCGACTGTCTCGGCCATCACCGTTTACGACCGCAATGCGGCCGTAGCGTATGCCAACGCGAACTACAACAAAGTTGTCAGCGACGGCTACTTCTACGCCACCTCATATCCGGCCACCGATTACGGCGCGGGGCAGCCGGTACCGACGAACGTAACCGGCGACGACTGCGCCCACTTCGTCTCCAGTGTTCTTGGTACCCCCGCAGGCGGATTGACCATCCCCAACCGCGCCGGCACTTACGGCGAGCCCGGTGCCGCCAGGCTCGATGAACTGTTGGTTGGCAATTCCCTCGGAGGTTATGGCACTACGTACAAGTATGGAGTGTTGGTCTCATCCGTCAGCCAACTCACCCCCGGCGATGTGATCGGCTACAACTGGGGCGCCTTCAGCAACGGAGACATGAGCACCATCGATCACACCGCCGTTTATGTCGGCAACAACCAGATTGATTGCCATTCCAATTCACGTCTCGGCGCCAACTGG
>DATBAY010000267.1:0-8520 GCA_036271295.1 Lacipirellulaceae bacterium
CCGCGCTCGCACGGCAAGAAAAGGTGCACAAATGTGGCCGCCTGCGTAATTCCTTATTATCCGCAACTCGACGAACGCGGTCAATAAAAGGACGGCTATTCTGTAAGCCTCCCCAGCTCAACCAAGCCTCGCAGGGCACGGAACTTGCGTTTTTGTCGCGGCGACAGTGCAGCAAAAAAGATTTGCCGAAGGATGTCCGCATGCCCCGCCACGACCCGAGCTCGATGCGAGTCGGCGTCCACCCCATCTGCAGAAACTTGCGGGCCATATCGGCGCCCACGAAGTCGTTCGCCTTCAGGTACGCTCGAAACACGCGGAAAACTCTGGCCGACGAACGTTCAGCAATTTCCGGAGATTTGAACCGCCAGTGGGGCAGGATTTCACTTATGTACGGCTCAACGAGCAATACACCCTGTTCGCCGCGGCCGATACGATACAGGTCCGGGTGCTGACGGAAGTCGATTGTTGCGAAATCGAGGCTGTAATCGAATCGCTGCAACATGCGGACTTATTTCGCTGCGCTAACCGCAGCAAATCGCTTTGCCGCGTGTTCCCAATCTGCACTCGGCTGCGGGTCATACACGCTGAGGTCGCTTGAGTTGGCCACGATCCGCCGGAGATGCCAAAGGTCGCGAACGTGGCCAAGCCCCATGGCTTGCACGAGCGCATTGCCAACGGCGGTAGCTTCAGTCGGGCCGACGACGACGCGACGCCGGGTGGAGTCCGCCGTCATTTGCGAAAGCAACTCGTTCTTGCCGCCGCCACCGACGATGTGCAGCACCTCGAATTTCTGCTCTAGAATCGATTCCAACAGATTGAGCTTTTCTCGGTAGGCGAGCGCCAAGCTCTCGAGCGCGCAACGAACGTACTCGCCGGGGGATTTGGGCACCGCCTGTTTTGTTGCTTGAGCGAAGTCTGCAATCTTTTTCAGCATGTCACCCGGCGACTGAAATTCGGCGTGACTCGGATCGACTATAGTTCGGAGCGGCACAGCTTCGCTGGCTAATTTGGTGAGCATGACGTAATCCAGCTCTTGGCCTTGCCGAGCCAAATCGCGACGGCATTCTTGAACGAGCCACAAGCCGGCAATGTTCTTGAGGAACCGGATGGTCCCGTCGATCCCAAGTTCGTTTGTGAATGATCCAGCCTGAGCCGCGGCCGAAACGCAAGGCTTCGAGAGTTCGGCTCCTAACAACGACCACGTGCCGCTCGATAAGTAACACCAGCTCGCATTCTTCTGTGTCGGTACGGCAGCTACGGCGCTGGCCGTATCGTGCGCGGCTGGCGCAACGACTTGTACGCCGCGCGGTAGTCCTGTGTCGTCAGCCAATTGAGGACGTATGCTGCCGAGCACGGTCCCAGGGGGCGTCGTCTTTGCAAAAATGCTGGTTGGCAGCGACAGCTCAGCCAATAGATCGCGAGCCCAATCGCCCGTATGGCAATCGATCATTTGGCTCGTAGACGCGATCGTTGCCTCGACCGTTCGCGCGCCGCTTAGCCAGTAGTGAAACAAATCGGGAATGAACAGCAGCGATTCGGCTGCCGCGAACGCGCCTGGGTCCGCTTTCTTGTGCGCATACAGCGAATACAGCGAATTGAGCGGCATGAACTGGATGCCCGTTGTTTGATAGATGCGTTCTTCGCCGAGTTTCGCAAGAACCTCCGGATAGGCGCTGGCATTCCTGGGGTCGCGATACGCATGAGGCGTGCCGACGAGCTCGCCAGCAGCGTCAATCAACGCCCAATCGACCCCCCAGGTGTCAACGCCGACCGAAGCGACCTCGATGCCGTGGGCTTTCGTCCAAGTTGCCGCCTTCCGCAACCCGGCCACGATTTCTCGCCAAATACAGGTAATATCCCAATGCAAGCCTGTTGGCAGCCAAACGGGCTCATGCATGAACCGATGGCATTCCTCTAATCGCAAGCGGTCATTTTCCAGAACGCCAACGATGACGCGGCCCGACTCAGCACCTAAATCAATTGCCAGATAGCCTGTAGACATGCCGCTCATCGTAGGCAAGCCTGCGTCGCGGATCAACTAATCGACGAGTGGGCGAACTAGCCGATGCCATTTACAATTGAACGATGCGCGTCGGCCTATTTATTCCCTGTTACATCGACCAGTTCTATCCGCAAGTCGGGATTGCGACCGTCGATGTGCTGGAACACTTCGGCGCGGAGGTCGATTATCCCACCGAGCAAACGTGCTGCGGCCAGCCGCTCGCAAATGCCGGACTGCACACCGATACAAAGCCCCTTGCCGAGCGGTTCCTCCAGATTTTCGGCGGATACGATTACGTCGTATCACCCTCGGGCAGTTGCGTGGCGATGGTGCGGCACCACTACGAGCAAATCCTCGGCCACTCGCCGAGCCTGGATGCCGTCGCCCACAAAACTTACGAGCTTTGCGAGTTCCTGACAGACGTTCTCAAGATTGAACAGCTGACGGGCGCGTTCCCATATCGCGTCGGTCTACATCAAGCTTGCCACGGCCTGCGCGAATTGCGAATGGCGGCAGACAGCGAGCTCGTCGGTCCAGCATTCAACAAACCACGCCAGCTTTTGGCGTCACTGCGCGGAATCGAACTCATGGAATTGGCCCGACCCGATGAGTGCTGCGGCTTTGGAGGTCTGTTCGCCGTCACCGAGGAAGCGGTCTCCTGCATGATGGGCCGCGATCGCGTGCTCGACCACGAGCGGGCCGGCACCGAAGTTCTAACGTCAACCGATATGTCGTGCCTGATGCATCTCGAGGGGCTCATCCGCCGCGAGAAGAAGCCGATGCGTGTGAAGCACATTGCTGAAATCATGTCCGCCGCCCTCGCTTCACAAAACTAAGTACGCAATCGCGAATATGCAATCAATCAATGACCACCCCGCCGCCGCGGCCGCCTTTGTCGCCAACCGCGATCGAGTGCGCTGGCATGATGCTGCGGTGTGGTTTGCCCGCACGAAGCGGGATCGGGCTGCGCATGGCGTACCGGAGTGGGAATCCCTCCGCGAGCTCGCATCGCAAATCAAGCTGCACACGATGTCGCGTCTCGATGAATATCTCGAGCAATTCGAGGCCCACGCGATGCGATTGGGAGCGCAAGTTCATTGGGCCCGCGATTCGGCCGAGCACAATGCGATCGTCGCGAGCATCATTCAGCAGCATGGGGCTACGCGCGTCGTAAAAAGCAAATCGATGCTTACCGAGGAGTGCGCCCTTAATCCGCATCTCGAACAACTCGGTATCGAAGTGACCGATACGGATCTCGGAGAATGGATCGTTCAGCTGCTGGGCCAACACCCGAGCCATATCGTGACGCCGGCGATTCACATCCGCAAAGAAGAGGTCGGCCAACTCTTCCATGAACGCCTCGGCACCCAGGCCGGCGCGACGGATCCCAACTACCTGGCCGAAGCTGCCCGCCAGCACTTGCGCGCCAAATTCCTCGCTGCCGAAGTCGGGATCACCGGCGTGAACTTCGCAATCGCTGAAACGGGTGGATTCGTCGTCTGCACGAACGAAGGCAACGCCGACCTCGGTGTGTCGTTGCCGCAAGTTCATATCGCCTGCATGGGCATCGAGAAAATCATCCCAAGGGCTGCCGATTTGGGCGTCTTTTTACGCTTACTGGCACGCTCTGCGACCGGCCAACCGATCACCACATACTCATCTCACTTTCACGGACCGCGCCCCGGCGGCGAGCTGCACATTGTGCTCGTCGACAATCAACGCTCCGAGTTGCTCGGCAGCGGCGACTTCCGCCGGTCGCTCAACTGCATTCGCTGCGGCGCTTGCTTCAATACGTGCCCCGTTTACCGCCGTAGCGGCGGACACAGTTACGGAGTCACCGTCGGCGGCCCGATCGGCTCGATCATCAACGCCGCCCGCGAGCCACACGAACACAAAACCCTGCCGTTCGCCTGCAGCCTGTGCGGTTCTTGCAGTGACGTGTGCCCCGTAAAAATCGATCTGCACCAACAACTCTTCATTTCACGCCGCCAACTTGCCAACTTCGGCTTGGTGCCAAAAAGCAAACAAATTGGACTCAAGCTCACTGCAGCGATTTTTGCTCGCCCGTGGTTGTATCGAATTGCCGGCCGGCTCACGCGTCTCGGGCTGCGTTTGGCGCCAAGAGCGCTCGTCTACAGCCGACTCAATGCGTGGGGCCGACAGCGAGAATTGCCTCCGCCGCCTCGCCACCCATTTCGCGAGCTCTACGCAACCCGGCGAGCCAAGAAGTAACGACATGCCTTCGAGCAAAGAACTAATTCTGCAATCGCTTCGCAGCAACCGTCCCGAGCCGGCCCCGCTGCCTTCGCTTGAGCGCGAGTGGACGACTTATGCCGATCGCCGCGCGAAATTCGTCGAAGTGCTCGAGCTGGTCGGCGGGAAGACGATCGTTGCGCGCGACGCTTGCAACCTGCGCGACCAACTTGCCTGCCTACCGCAATTCACAAGCGCAGAGAAAATCGCATCGCTAGTTCCGAGCATTGCCGGAAAGAATGTCGACGCGAACGCAATCGAATCGCCCCACGCTTTTGCAGATATCGACGTCGCCATTCTTCCCGGCGAGTTTGCGGTGGCGGAAAACGCCGCCGTGTGGGTTAGTGATAAGCACGTGCCGCTCCGCGTACTCTATTTCCTATGTCAGCACCTTGTGCTCGTAGTGCGGGCCGACCAGATTCTGGATCACTTGCACGCCGCATACGATCGCCTCGCAACTTCCAACGAGGGCGAGTCGCAATTCAAAACGCCCCGTTTCGGCACATTCATTTCCGGTCCGTCGAAAACAGCCGACATCGAACAGTCACTCGTGATCGGTGCGCATGGCCCGCGGTCTCTCGTGGTTTGCTTCGACGAATCCTAGGGAATAGCTTACCCCGCGACGCCTACTGTTCGAGTTCCGTCTTCAGCCAGCGCAAATAGCCTTCGCCGCCATCCACGATCGGCGTCACAACCAGTTCCGGCACTTCGTAAGGATGAATCTCGACGAACGCTCGTTTGATATCGGCGATTTTCTCGGCGCAGGTCTTGATGACGCACAACCATTCTTCGCCTGTTTCCACCTTGCCCTGCCAGCGAAAAGTGCTGACGATGGGTCCACTCACTTGCACGCAACCCGCCAGCTTGCGGGACACTAGCTCGGCAGCAATCTGCTCCGCATCTTGCCGCTTACCGGTCGTGGTCGTGACTTGAACGAACTCCGTCATGTGACTACCGCTGTGGAGAGTGGCCCAACAATTGATCGACGGCTGCACCGATATCGGGCTGGCGCATCAGCGACTCGCCAACCAAAATCGCATCGACGCCGGCGCTTTGTAGCCGCTCCACGTCCGCGTGAGTTCGAATGCCGCTTTCGCCCACCAACACGCATTCATCTGGCACCCGCTGCCGCATTCGGATCGTGTGCTCCAAATCAACCTCGAACGTGTGCAGATTGCGGTTATTGATACCGATGAGCGTCGCCCCCGCATCGAAAACTCGCTGCAGATTCTCGGGCTCGTAAAGCTCCACGAGCGGCGTCATCCCCGCATCGCAAATCGCGTTAAACAGCTTTCGCAAATTGCAATCGTCCAAACATTCGGCAATTAGCAGCACCGCGTCCGCCCCCGCGGCCCGCGCCTCCAACACTTGATACGTATCGAGAACAAAATCTTTTCGCAAAATCGGCAGCGAGATGGCCTCCCGAACTGCCCGCAGGTAATCGAGCCTGCCCTGAAAATAGGATTCATCGGTGAGGACGCTCACGCAGCTCGCGCCATGGGCCTGATAGGTTTTCGCGATCGCGACTGGATCGAAGTCGTTTCGAATCACACCCACCGAAGGGCTCGCCTTCTTCACTTCGGCGATGAGTTTGACAGGCGGCCCCGCCGCCAACGCCGCGAAGAAATTCCTAACAGGCGGAGCATCCACGATCCGCGCCGTCACTTCCCGTTCTGGCAATGCCGTCTTCGCACGCTCGATTTCGGAGCGTTTCGTCGCCACGATTTTGTCCAAGATAGTCGGCATGCTCATTGCTGCGGCTGTTGTTGTCGCCAACCCTTCGAATCTATGCGAACGGAGCGTCCCTACGCCTTTGAAACAGACAACCCGGGGCAAGCCGGCTCTTCACCCATCTTACTAAACACGCTTAAAAACGCTATCGTTGATAGCACTTTGCATTGTTTAGCTTGGCTCCGCGGTTTCGTTTTCCCATTCCGCTGCGCCGCCCGCACCAGTATTATCCGCCGCGATTTCGCTCGCTAGCGGTTCGCCGAAATTGCCACCGTGCGTGCGCGATCAGCCTGTTCGTTTTGTTGATTGAGATTGTAACACGATGAGCAACTTCCGAACCGAACGCGACACGATGGGCGAAATGCAAGTGCCCGCCGATGCGCTTTACGGCGCGTCAACCGCCCGCGCGATTGAAAACTTCCCCGTCGCTCTCGAACCGGTGCCGCAGGCGATGATCTCTGCCTTCGGCTATTTAAAGGCCGCTTGCGCCCGCGCGAATTTGGAACTCGGCAAACTCGACGAGAAGAAAGCCAAAGCCATCATCGCTGCTTGCGAAGAAGTCGCCGCCGGCAAGCAGTCGGTCCAGTTCCCAGTCGACATCTATCAAACCGGCTCAGGCACTTCCACCAACACCAACGCCAACGAAGTTATCGCCAACCTGGCGAATCAAATCCTGGGTCACGGCGTCGGCGCCAAAGGAAAAGAAGGCGCGGTCCACCCGAACGATCACGTCAATATGGGGCAGTCGTCGAACGATACGTTCCCGGCGGCCATGCACATTGCGGGCAGCCTCGCTCTCAGCCGTGCCTTGATTCCCGCGCTCGAACGGCTGCACAAAGATCTCGACGCCAAAGCGAAGCAGTGGGACAAGATCGTCAAAATCGGCCGCACGCATCTCATGGATGCCACTCCGATTCGCGTCGGCCAGGTATTCTCCGGCTACGCGGCCCAAGCACAATACGGAACGATCCGCGCCAGCCGCGCGCTAAAGCGGCTCGAAGAAAACATGCCCATCGGCGGCACCGCCGTCGGCACCGGCATCAATACGCATCCAAAATTCGCCGCCAAGGTTTGTGTCGCGCTTAGTAATCAACTCGGCTGCACCTTCACCGAGGCGGCGAATCACCCCGAGGCCCAGGCCGCCAAGGACTCATTCGTCGAAGCGCACGGCGAGCTGAAAACCATCGCCGTCTCGATCTCAAAAATCGCCAACGACATTCGCCTGCTCGGTTCCGGTCCACGCTGCGGCATCTTCGAGCTTTCGCTGCCCGCCACGCAACCGGGCTCCTCGATCATGCCCGGCAAAGTGAACCCGGTCATCGCCGAGTCCGCAATGCAAGTCGTCTGCCGCGTGCTCGGGAACGATACCACGGTCACCACGGCCGCGCTCGGTGGCGTCGGTTCACTATTCGAGCTGAACGTGGCCATGCCGGTCATGATTGATGCGTTCCTCGAATCCGTGAAGCTGCTCGCCAATGTGTCGAACGTACTGGTCGACAAGCTGCTCACCGGCTTGAAAGTCAACGAAGAGCGCTGCCGCGAGCTCATCGATCAATCGCTGATGATGGTCACGTCACTTGCGCCCAAAATTGGATACGAACAGGCTGCCTCATTTGCCAAAGAAGCATTCGATGGCGGGAAAACGATCCGCGAGCTTTGTCGCGAGCGAAAAGTGCTGCCAGATGCAGAACTCGATGATGCGCTCGACCCTTGGAAGATGACGGAGCCTCGCGAATAAGATTTGCGACACTATGGTCGCCAAGCGCCGCGGTTGCTTGCGATTTAGAAAATTGAAACGGAGTTCGATCATGATGGCAAGGAAGCTATCGATCATTGCCCCTCGCATTGCCACGTGTTCCTTTGCGCTAGTGCTGGCCGGCATTGGTTCATTCGTCCGCGCCGAGAGTAACGTGCAAGTAGCGGAGCCGAAAGGCGCCGTCGAGAATCCTTACGCCTCGTCGCAGACACAGCCACGCATCGTGGCCGAAGAACCTCAAACGGCGCCGCGCGGGCCAATCACGTACCAAAATCCGTTTGCCAACTTGTCGAAGGCGCCGCCGATCGACAATTCTTTCCGCGCGGGACCGATTAGTCGTTGGCAACATCCAATCATCCCGCCCTCTGAGCCGTCCGCGATCAAAACGGCAGTTTTGACGGTACCGGCAATCCCTCAGACGAGCGCTTCCGACACACAACAGACCGGCTGGCAACAGCACCCGGCGGATCAAGTTCTCCAGTACCCGGCTACGACAGCCGCCTTCGGCGATCCTGCCAACTTGGCGCACCTGGGCGATCCGGACCCAATTATTCGTTCCATTCCGAACACCATATCACAACCCGACTCAGTTGCCTCTCCGTCACTCGTTGGGCCCGAGCCGAAGCTCGATTTCGGACCATCGCTAGCGCCTGCCAACTCGTCGATCTCTTCACGCTCAACCGTGAATGCGGATGTCGTCATCGCAACGCTGGCGCCGCCAATTGATAGCAAAAGCACTGCGGAGTCTGCCGTCGAGAACGCCGGTCGGAGTGAAGCC